>JBGMRO010000101.1:0-9906 GCA_048061555.1 Thiohalomonadales bacterium
TTTCCTATCGCGACCGTGGCTACAGGAATTCCGCCAGGCATCATTACCGTAGAAAGTAGTGCGTCTTGACCTTGCAAGGGGCCGCCGTCCATGGGTACACCAATGACCGGCTTAAGCGTTAATGCCGCGACTGCACCTGCTAGGTGGGCGGCTAAACCCGCCGCAGCTATAAATACGCTGCAGCCACGTCGGTCGGCGTCGGTGACGTAGTCATGTGTTGCCTGCGGGGTTCGATGGGCCGAGGTGATCTTGACCTCAATAGGGATGCCGATTTTCTTGAAGGTATCGATACAGACCTGCATCGTGGGTAGGTCTGAGTCTGAGCCCATGAGTATAGCGGCAAAGGGTATTGCAGCGGTTGCGGTGCTCATACTTTATTCCCCGTGTCTGATGAGTGTTTTGCGTCGAATTCGACGGCCTTAAAACCAATGTCGGTACGGTAGTACGCGTCTTGCCAGTGTATTTTCTCGGTGAGTGCATAGGCCTTTGACTGTGCCTCCGTAATATTGTTCCCCAAGGCGACATTACACAATACTCGACCCCCTGCGGTCACAATATTCTCACCCTCTAATGCGGTACCGGCGTGGAAGGTCTTGTTATCCATGTCGTTCGAGGTGTCCTTCAAGCCCTGAATGATCTGTCCAGATGCGTAACTGTCTGGATAACCTCCCGCAGCCATGACCACGCCAAGCGCTATCCGTGGATCCCATTGCGCGCTAACTAAGTGCAGTGATTGATCGACGGCGGCTATGCATAATTTGATGAGATCAGATTGCAACCGCATCATTATTGGTTGGGTTTCAGGATCACCAAAGCGACAATTATATTCCAATACCTTGGGCTCGCCGTGCTCGTCTATCATCAGACCGGCGTACAAAAATCCACTGTAGGGCGTTCCATCTCGACTCAATCCGTCGATGGTGGGTTTGATGATGGTGTCCATAACCCGAGCATGAATTTCAGGTGTCACAACCGGTGCGGGCGAGTATGCGCCCATACCTCCCGTATTCGGGCCGAGGTCGCCATTATCTCGTGCCTTGTGGTCTTGAGACGTTGCCAGAGGCAATATATGTTTGCCATCCGCCATAACAATAAAGCTGGCTTCTTCGCCACGTAAAAATTCTTCGACGACGATTTTATTACCTGCGGCACCGAAGCGGTTACCGGCTAGCATAGACTCGACTGCTTGTGTGGCTTGTGGTAAGTCTGCGGCGATGATGACGCCCTTGCCGGCTGCCAGACCATCGGCCTTGATGACGATGGGCATGTCGCAGTTTTGCAAATAATCGATTGCGGTCGCCGTATCTGTAAACGTGGCATAGACCGCAGTGGGGATATTGTGTCGTTGCAAGAAGTCTTTTGAAAATGCCTTGGAGCCTTCGAGACGGGCGGCGGCCTTGCTGGGGCCAAAAATGGTCAACCCAGCTGCTTGAAATTCATCTACGATGCCGAGCACCAATGGCACTTCTGGCCCGACAATAGTGAGTGCGATGGCGGAGTTAGTGGCAAACGCCAATAATGCCGGTATATCATCGGCCGCAATAGCCACATTTTCTAGACCGTTTTCTAGTGCGGTACCGGCGTTGCCCGGTGCGACAAATACGCGGCTCACCAGCGGCGATTGAGTGGCCTTCCATGCCAGCGCATGTTCCCTACCGCCTGCGCCAATGATCAAAATATTCATAGTGTTTTAAGTGTGTTATTGTATTTGAACTAGTAATACGGGATCGAAAACTGTCGCTCAATGACGCTTCCTAATGACATTCTCTTAATGTCGAAAGTGACGCATACCGGTAAAGACCATGGCAATGTTATGCTCGTCTGCGGCTGCAATGACTTCATTGTCCCGCATTGAACCACCGGGTTGTATAACGGCGCTAATGCCGACCTCGGCCGCACTGTCGAGTCCATCACGAAACGGAAAAAACGCATCGCTGGCCATGACTGCCATTTTTACATCTAAGCCTGCATCGGCGGCCTTGATGGCGGCAATACGGGCGCTATATACGCGGCTCATTTGGCCTGCGCCCACACCGATAGTCATTTGGTTTTTGCCATAGACGATCGCATTTGATTTGACAAATTTTGCTACTTTCCAGGTAAATAATAAATCTGACATTTCCTCAGTGGTCGGTGATCTAGCGCTAACGGTCTTGAGTTCTGCCTCGGTAACGATGCCGATATCCCGATCTTGAATCAACAATCCGCCCGTGACCCGTTTGTAATCATAACCCATGCCTATCGTGGATTCCCACTGCCCGCATTGTAATACCCGTATATTAGGTTTGGCCTTTAATACGTCGAGGGCGGCAACGTCAATTTCAGGTGCGATAATAACCTCGGTAAAGCGATTTTGTGCGGTGATCTCAGTAGCGGTCTCAGCGTCGAGTGGGCGATTAAACGCAATAATACCGCCAAATGCGGATGTCGGGTCAGTCTGGTAGGCGCTTTGATAGGCCTCGGTAATGTTGGTCCGCACTGCCACGCCGCAAGGGTTGGCATGCTTCACGATGACACATGCAGCTTGTGCAAATTGTTTAACGCATTCGAGGGCGGCATCGGTATCGGCGATATTATTATAGGAGAGTTCTTTGCCTTGAATTTGAACGGCGCTGGCGATACAGCCTTGCCGCGGCGTGTGTTCAGCATAAAATGCCCCAGCTTGATGTGGATTCTCACCATAGCGCATATCTTGTACCTTGTGAAACTGGCTATTTAGAGTGTTGGGGAATTTTTGTCTTGTATTAGTATTGGTTGTATCTTGCGTAGTGATACTGCCCAGATAGTTGGCAATGGCGCCATCGTATTTAGCGGTATGCTCAAATGTCTTCACCGCACAGGCAAATCGAGTTTTTTCACTAATAACGCCTGCGTTCTCCGCCATTTCTTTTAAAAGTGAATCATAATCTGCATGATCGACCACCGCGGTGACATGGCGATAATTTTTCGCGGCGGCCCGCAGCATGGTCGGTCCGCCTATGTCGATGTTTTCCACGGCATTGTCGAGTGTGCAGCTTTCTGCCTCGATCGTTTGTTCGAAGGGATAAAGGTTCACCACCACTAAATCGATCGCAGAAATACCGTTTTCTGACATTACGGCGTCATCGGTGCCTCGACGTGCCAGAATTCCGCCGTGTATTTTGGGGTGTAAGGTCTTCACTCGACCATCCATCATTTCCGGATAACCCGTGTATTGTGACACCTCGGTTACGGGGATGCCTTCCTTTTGTAGAAGTTTTGCCGTACCGCCGGTAGAGAGAATCTCGATATCGAGGGTATTGAGTTGGCGGGCGAAAGCTACAATATTTTTTTTATCGGATACACTTATCAGGGCGCGCTTAATCTTAGTCATGGTTTTTGATCTACTATTTTTTTTATTCTACACTATTTATTATGGCAATCAGACGTGTCACTATCTAGTGTCCATCCACAAACGGTCTATTTCACCAATATCTTCGTTGTACCGATTTTTTAAATGCTCACATATTAGTATATGCTGCGCTTTAAAAAATCGGTACGCCCCGATCTTGGAGAAATATCCTCGTTTGTGGACGGACACTATCTAGACCCTAACCGTCGCGTAGCAAACATTGCCTATTCAGGAAAATGACAAATGCTGCAAATATTGGACATTATTAGATATGTCCGCAGCTGGGGTGAGAATTTAGGAAATGAATAAAACTGCCGCAGCAATACTTTGCGGGCGATAGTTTAAATATCACCCGCATGAATTTTTATCGCCTTTTTTTATCCGCTAGTTTTATATTAGCGACTATTTTAACGAATATCGTATTGCTTGAGTTTTTTTCGTAGTGTACCTCGGTTTAATCCAAGCACAATAGACGCCTTGCTTTGATTGCCACGGGTATACTCCATTACGGATTCCAGCAATGGTCGTTCAATTTCTTGCAGTACGAGCTGATATAAATGCGCAGGTTCATGCCCATTAAGATCTCTAAAATAGCGTTGCAAGTAATATTTTACTGTTTCGCTTAATCCTTGTTTTGAATCTTCAGATTCAGTCGTGGAACTTACCAGTTCCGTGGTCGGTGTCGTGAAGTCAGTGTTCATGCTGCTAGTCCCTCTTGCATCGTTAAACGGTCAAAAAAGTCCTCAGTAATCCGTAGTTGCTCATCAACTGTTTCTACTCGGTTTATAGATTGGCGAAAAGCCGCGCCATTCCGATGCCCCTTGCTGTACCACGAAATATGTTTTCGCGCGATACGGACCCCCATATACTCCCCATAGAAAGCGTAAAGGTTGGTTAGGTGCTCCAACATTATCTTACGAACTTCCTTGATGGTTGGTTCGGGAAGTGTATTACCCGTTTTAAGGTAATGGTCAATTTCCCGGAAAATCCAAGGCCTGCCTTGTGCGGCACGACCGATCATAATGCCGTCAGCCTTGGTGTATTCTAATACGTTCCGTGCCTTTTCTGGAGTGGTAATATCACCATTTGCTATGACTGGAATAGAAACTTCGCTCTTTATTGCTGCAATAGTATCGTATTCAGCGTTACCTTTATAAGCGCAGGCTCGAGTTCTGCCATGCACAGCGAGGCTCTGAATTCCCGCGCTTTGTGCTATGCAGGCAATGCGTACGCCATTGCGGTTCGACGTATCCCACCCCGTACGTATCTTTAGTGTCACCGGAACATCTACCGCATTGACGACCGCGTCGAGTATCTGGCCGACGAGTTTTTCGTGTTGCAACAACGCAGAACCTGCCATCACATTACAGATTTTTTTTGCTGGGCAGCCCATATTAATGTCGATGATCTGCGCCCCATTAGCGACATTGTGTTGTGCGGCTTCGGCCATTAATTTTGGATCGGCGCCGGCAATTTGCACCGCTTTGGGTTCTACTTCTCCATCATGGTTGGCGCGGCGCTGCGTTTTTTTACTGCCCCACAATAACGAATTACACGAGACCATTTCGGATACCGCTAAGCCTGCGCCTAGTTTTTTACATAACTGGCGAAAAGGCCTATCGGTGACACCCGCCATCGGCGCAAGTATTAATTGATTATGTAATTTGTAGGGACCGATATTCATTTGTTTATTATTATATCAATTATTTCAGCAAATTGCCTACTTTGTGCGCACATCATACCCGTTATTTTGATATTGATAAAGATTTCGCCGCAAAAATTCATTCTAAGCCCGATGACGAGAAAAACTAATAGTTAATATCTATCAAAAACAGTGACTAATAAGCATGTTCGGGAAAATGAATCGAAATTTATAGCAGATGGAGCTCTATAATACGGACCATAAATGCGGGGTATTCTTGCGTAGTAGGGTGGAAAAGCTATTTTAATCTGCGTACTTTACCGACTGCCACAAACAGGGGGTTATTTTATAATCAAATGTTTACGCGTTATTTTTTAGCCGGCATTAAAAAAACTAAATTCAAAATTAACGGCCTTGCTACCGGGATCTAACAATTTAATTTCGACTTGAACCGGCGTATTGGTTGGCATACCACTGTCTATGGAAGTCTTTGCAGAGAGATATTCGACGGGGGTAAATCTTCTCATGGCGATTTTTTGATCGTTCATATCAGTAAACGTAATAAGAAGGCCGGGATAGGCTTGTACATAGCGAGCATTGTTAATAATCGTAACGCTGACTAAAAGTGCCTTATTGATCTTCGGGTGGGAGCGAATATCTTGCCCCAGTAATTCCAATTTTCTAATTTCAAAGGGTAAAGAGACTTCACAATTAGCTTGTGAACAGAAGGATTCAATCCAGGGTCGAATAGCGCGATTTTTCGCGAGGTCGTCATGTTTAAAATAAACGGTCTGCCCCAAGAAAATAACCATCAGAACGACACAGCCGACGATCCACGGATTAATTTTTCTGGGTTCACGGGGAGGGGCCATGCGCGCAGATTGTGCCTGTTGAAAATCTGCCAGTAACGGTTTTGGTATCAACTGCATCGACATATTGCTGCTGACAGCGGCAACGGCAGGCGTTGGTTGTGCCACCAATGCCTTTGGATTGGGTTTAGGTCGACCCAGAGGTTTAATTTTAATATCTGCTTGGCCGGCGTCCTGGGTACTACTTAAATTGGGATTAAAAAAGTCTGCGGACAAAGGATTATTTTTTTGTGGTGTATTGCCGCCGGTGATATCAAGGTCATCTATTGCCAATAAGGCCTTCTGTAAATCGATATCTTTGCCTTTACCCGCAATAGCAATTTCTCTACCCGGGCTACCGATATTGGGTCGAGACTGGATTGCTGGAGCTGTTGCAGAAGCAACAGGCGACTGCACTTTAGGTGATGTCGCTGCCCGTTTAGCGGGTTGTATAACGGGTTGCATAGGGGGTTGCATAGGGGCCACCTTAGCCTTCTTTTTTATGGCTTTTTTCTTAGCAGGTGGCTTTTTTGCGGGTGCCTTTTTTGCTGGTGTGGCGCTCAATTTAGTGAGTTTTCTCGTCTCCGGTTTTTTTAGAGGAGTAATATCCTTTTCGGCAGGCGCTTTTAGGACCCTTGGTTTTTCTTTCGGTGCGATATTTCGCGGTCTTTGCGGTGTATCGTCCCCTAATTTGTTAATAAAGGTTCGTCTACCGTCTGCTAGTGTTTGCAGGCCAGTCGAAGCCTTGTTGAGCTTTTTCATTGCTTCAATGGCTGCGCCCAATCCCCTTTGAGCCGGAGCTGCCGGAGCGATATTTTTACTAGCCATCGTCCTCCGGCCCGTACTGGAGTTTGCAGCGGGTTTTTTGGCCAAATCTTTGGCAAAGGGATTAATTTTTGAGGTGAGTGTCTTTTTTGAAGTCGATCTAGTCTTTGCCGGTAGCTGTGTTACCGCTTCTGGTGGCAATTCAGTAAGGTTACCTAGGGCGCTAAATACATTTTGGCATTGGCCACAGCGTACATTTCCCTGAGCGACCTTAAGATGTTCGGGGGTAACTTGAAAATAGGTTAAGCACTGGGGGCACTGTGTAAACATGAGCGCTGGTTGGTATCCTTACTGTCCTAAAGTAACACTGATAAAAATAGGTAACTACTCACCCCACCCCTGAAATACGTCAGCTCGTCGTTAAAAAATGATCATTTACCTGTGTAAACTCACATTTTTTGCCTAGATCTGACGCATTTCAGGGGCAGCTTGAGCAGTTACCGATAAATTTTACGCATAGGGTGAGTAGTTACAAAAATAGTTCATATATTATCCTAACACGGCAGTTGAACCTACTGCGAACGTCTGCGGCACTGTAGTCGCTCTCGCTACGTTTCAACTGATATGTCAGATTAATTGGGTTTACTTGGCCGAACGGTCGCGTCGAGTCTCGCCCAGCCGTCTAAATATTCAGGTGTTGAAAATTCAACCCATTGACTATAGCGGTCGATCACCCTTTGAACTTGATCTTCGAGTATGCCCGATAGAACCAATTTACCGGCGGGTTGTAAATAATTAATCAGTAATTCGGCCATATTCACCAATGGCTCGGCCAATATGTTGGCGAGCAATATGTCGACTTTCGCTCCCGTTAGCATATCATTTTGGCCGGTAATGATGGCGTCACTCAGTGAATTATTTTTGGCGTTTTGGCGGGTGGCTGTTATTGCCTGCGGGTCTATGTCTATGGCGTAGACCTGTTTTGCGCCTAGTTTTAAGGCTGCGAGCCCCAATACGCCAGAACCACAGCCAAAATCAAGTACTTGGCAACCTGCAAGCGGTTGCGAATCCAGCCATTCTAAGCACAAGGTCGTTGTGGGGTGGGTGCCGGTACCAAAAGCAAGACCCGGATCTAATAGTACCACTGTTTTTGCTTCGGCAGGGATAGGGTGCCAACTAGGACAAATCCATAAATTTTTCCCGTATCGCTGTGCTTGAAACTGGTCCAAGCAGATTCGCTGCCAATCTTGGTCTGGCAATGGGTTGATGCTGTGTCGAGGTATCGCTTCCGGGCTGAAGAGTTCTCGCAATTCAGCTAAGCAGGGTGCCATGACGAAATCATTGTCATACAGACCGATGACCACGGTTTGTTGCCATAACGGTGTGCTGCCCAGCGCAGGCTCAAAAAGTGGTTGATCAGCCGCATCGGTCATGGTTACCGCGAGCGCCCCGCAAGATTCAAGTAATTCCGATATTTCCTCCGCCCTGTTCGCACTAGTATGGATGGTTAATTGTTGCCACATAACTAGAATTGTCCGTTGGCCGGTAAAAGACGGTAATAAGGAATATAGGGGAGATGCGTATAAGCAAACAAATTGATGTCAGCTTGTTTTGAGCTTTTTCTCGAGATAGTGGATGTTGGTGCCACCCCGTTGGAAGGCCGTATCACGAATAATTTCTTGCTGTAGAGGTATATTGGTTTTAATACCGTCAATGACGCACTCATTCAGCGCGTTTTGCATGCGAGCAAAGGCGATGGCGCGAGTTTCACCATGTGTGATGAGCTTGCCGATCATAGAGTCATAGTAGGGTGGCACGCGGTAGCCGTTGTAAATATGGGAGTCTACCCGTACACCTAAACCACCTGGCGCATGAAATTCAGTAATGGTGCCTGGGCATGGCATAAACGAAATTGGGTCTTCGGCATTGATACGACATTCTAAGGCGTGGCCACGAATGACGATATCCTCCTGTTTATAGCTAAGTTTTTCACCTGCCGCGACTCGAATTTGTTCTTTCACGATATCAACACCCGTAACGAGTTCGGTCACCGGGTGTTCGACTTGGATGCGGGTATTCATTTCTATAAAATAAAACTCGCCATTTTCATATAAAAATTCGAAGGTGCCGGCGCCACGATAACCAATTTTTCTACAGGCCTCAGCACATCGTTCACCTATTTCACTGCGTAGTTCTGCAGAAATACCGGGCGCAGGCGCCTCTTCCACCACTTTTTGATGTCGGCGTTGCATGGAACAATCGCGCTCACCTAGATGAATGGCGTTACCGTGTAGGTCGGCCATCACTTGAATTTCAATATGGCGAGGGTTTTCTAAGTATTTCTCGAGATAAATCGTGTCGTTTCCAAATGCCGCCGCGGCCTCCGTTTTTGTCAGGGCGATGGAATTGATTAGATTTGTCTCGCTTTGAACTACCCGCATACCTCTTCCACCACCGCCTGCTGATGCTTTAATAATGATCGGGTAGCCAATTTTTTTGGCGATTTCCTTGGATCTCTCTGTATCGTCGTCGATGGGACCATCCGAGCCCGGCACGCAGGGAACGCCAGAAGACTTCATAGATTTAATCGCAGAGACTTTATCTCCCATCAGCCGAATGGTTTCAGACTTAGGTCCTATAAAGGTGAAACCACTTTGTTCGATACGCTCCGCAAAATCGGCGTTTTCGGCAAGAAAACCGTAGCCGGGGTGTATTGCAACCGCGTCGGTTACCTCAGCGGCACTAATAATAGCGGGGATGTTTAAGTAACTATCGATTGATGGGGCGGGACCAATGCAGACCGACTCATCGGCTAGACGTACATGTTTTAAATCTCTGTCCGCGGTGGAATGGACCGCGACGGTCTGTATACCCATTTCTCGACAGGCTCGCAATATTCTCAGGGCGATTTCACCTCGGTTGGCAATAACAATTTTATCAAACATATTTTTTTTCAATCATACTTGTCCATCCCTTTTTTAACACAAAACCGTTAGAAGAAAGAGATCTCTATGGAGGTTATTATTCAATTACAATAATAGGTTCACCGTATTCAACGGGTTGAGCATTGTCGACCAAAATTTTCTTTACGATACCGTCTTTGTCGCTCTCTATTTGGTTTAGGAGCTTCATTGCCTCGATAATACATAAAGTTTCACCCGCGCTTACCTGTTGTCCGACTTCAACAAATGCCTTGGCGCCAGGGGAAGGGGCACGGTAAAAAGTACCTACCATGGGCGATTTAATGATATGACCGGATAGTTCCTCGGTTTCGTCTGCGG
>JBGMRO010000102.1:0-9784 GCA_048061555.1 Thiohalomonadales bacterium
GATCACCGGTACGCTCTTTATCGGGCGGTGAATGTAATCGCCTGTTATTGGCGCGCTTGTTCTTGCAGCCCGCGAATATACTGGTGTTAGATGAGCCGACCAATGATCTTGATGTTGAAACCCTAGAACTATTAGAGGAATTATTGGTCAATTATGAGGGTACATTGTTGTTGGTGAGCCATGATAGGGCGTTTATCGATAATGTGGTCAGTAGTGTTTATGTTTTTGAAGGTAACGGTGTTATTAATGAATACGTTGGCGGTTATAGTGACTGGCAACAATATGTAGCCGCGAGCAAACAAACCAGCGACGTTGCTCAGATAACAAAATCGATTGCAACGTCAGGTGCAAAAACCGATAGTGTATCTGCAACGAGCGAAGTAAAAAAGAAGAAACTCCCCTATAAAGAACAACAGGAACTAGCGGCTCTGCCGAAGACGATCGAAGGCCTTGAGTCGAAAAAAGAGCAGTTGGAAAACCAAATGGCACAGGCGGACTTTTATTCGAGTTCGGAAAATAACGGGGCTGAGGAAAATATCAAAAAAACCCTGCAGTCGATTAAGGATATAGCGATGCAACTGGAGACGGCCTATGCACGCTGGGAGGCGCTAGAAGGTTGATGAAACTGTGTAATTGGCGAGGGCATGGCGGCGATTAACAATGAATACGGAGCTGTATTTTTCATTTTTGTTAATATCGACATTGTTTATCATCATACCAGGGCCGAATGTATGGTTGATTATAAGCACTAGCCTGGTGAGTGGACGTAAGCAGGGTCTAAAGACCGTATTAGGCACATCTTCTGCAATGTCGATTCAGTTATTGATGGCAGCGTTTGGCTCCGCCTGGTTTTTAACGCTGCTATCGGATTCCTTGCTTGGATTAAAGTGGATAGGCGTCATTTACTTGGCTATCCTAGGCATCCAGCAGATTTTATCTGCAGTAAAATCAAGCACCAGTGAAACACAGGCACCGTCAGGTAATGGCAGTTATTGGTTGGGTTTTACGGTATCGTTGACAAATCCAAAAACGATTCTCTTTTTTATGGCTTTTTTACCGCAATTTATCGATGAATCCCAGTCAATTGGCTATCAAATGACTATATTAAGTTTGAGCTTTCTTTTGCTTGCGACCTTTTTTGATTCGATTTATGCCTTCTTGGCAAGTAGATTAAGCCAGCACCTTAAATACCCTCGAAGAATTAAATTTTGTAGTGGGTCTATCCTATTATCTCTGAGTGCCTTATTAGCGAGTAGTCGGCAATCGTGATGTGAGTTTGCACGGGTAACTTATATAACGGGAAGGAATGCAGAAATGAAGCTTTTCAGGGGCTATGTAAGTAGTAACTTTAAGTGAATAAAAAATTAAACCTATTTACTATGGTGTTGGTAGGATCGCTAGTCATTTATGCGATCATGCACTCCTTGCAACAAAATAGCCGATACTACAAAGTAAGTATATTGCTGGATATAGAGGTCATATTATTTATATTGGTTTTAGTCTTGGCAACCCTCAATGCTGGATTGGCGATCATTTTTGTATTAAAGAAAAAATGGCAACCCTTTAAGACCAGCCTACAATGGTTGAGTATCTGTTTAGTATCGCTAATTTTTGCGATGATAATCGATGCGCCGACACTGTTGTATTCCGAGTAATCCTTGACGTGCATCAATGGCACTTTACTACGCCCACCGTTTTACTTCATTCAACAGGCGGTGTATTTGCAATTTTTGTATTCACCCGCGCAGGCGCTCACTCACTCACTCAATACCTCAACCCTAATATTGGGCGGCTTTTCGAGTTCGCCGCAATCCTTGTTTAGTGCAAGGCGTTAAGAAACACACAGGTCATTCTTCGACATTCTCCTGCAAACAGTGAATTTACGTTCTTGGTCCAATTTTTTCCTAATAAATGGTTAAGTAGAACCCAGTGGATATTTCTAAATCTGTTATACTTATATCAATTGTCTATTTTCATCTGTTTGCCGTACACATTTCTACCTGTTTAATGGTTTAAATAGGTTACGCTATTACGACTCATTGGGGAAAAGTATGCAGAAGCCGTCAGACGGCTTATATATCGTGTTCATTAGTGTGCATGGGCTCATTCGAGGCAAAGATCTCGAGTTGGGGCGCGATGCGGACACTGGTGGGCAAACTAAGTACGTGGTTGAATTGGCCTGTGCGCTGGGCGAGCATCCCGATGTACGGCGTGTAGATGTCATAACACGTCAGGTGTTTGATAAAAAAGTACACCCAGATTATAGCCAGCCTAGCGAATCACTCACGGATTACACCCGAATTATCCGACTGCCCTGTGGCCCCAAACGATATTTGCGCAAAGAAGTACTTTGGCCCTATCTCGATAGTTTCATTGATAACATATTGCAGCATACGCGTCGCGTCGGGGTTATCCCTGATCTAGTGCATGCCCATTATGCCGATGCCGGTTATGTTGGCAGCGGTTTGGTGCAATTATTGGGTGTGCCGCTAATCTTCACCGGGCACTCCTTGGGTCGGGTGAAACGACAAAGATTGCTCGATAATGGCAGAAAGATTCAATTTATAGAATCGCAATATAATATGACCGCGCGCATCGAGGCCGAGGAGACAGCCTTGGATAATGCCAATATGGTCATTACCAGTACCCACCAGGAAGTAGAGCAACAATATTGCCTCTATGACAAATATCAACCCAGACGCATGGTCGTCATTCCTCCCGGGGTAGATTTAAAAAGGTTCTATCCGCAGCAATTTTCTCAAGGTTTGATTGACAAAAAACCTTCGGCTATCCAAAACGAGCTGGAGCGTTTTTTACGCGAACCTGAGAAACCTATTATCTTGGCGATATCACGCCCCGATGAACGCAAAAATATTGGCGGCTTGTTAAAGGCCTACGGAGAGAGCAAACCATTACAAAAGCTGGCAAATTTAGTCATCATTGTGGGCAATCGTGATGATATCGTGAGCATGGATCATGGTGCCCGCGGTGTTCTAAATAACATGTTGCGATTGATCGATAAATATGACTTATATGGTCTAGTTGCCTACCCAAAACACCATGACCCCGATGATATCGCCCAGCTTTATCGTATCGCCGCTCACAGTCGCGGTGTCTTTATAAATCCTGCCTTGACCGAGCCGTTCGGTCTTACCTTGATTGAGGCCGCCGCCAGCGGTTTGCCAGTGATAGCGACGCAAGACGGTGGCCCGCAAGATATTATTGCGAGCTGCACTAATGGTTTGTTGATCGATCCGTTGGATTCTGCTGCTATGGCTGCGACGCTATTCGAACTGTTATCAGACAAAGAGCAATGGCTAATATATTCCACTAATGGTGAAAAAGGGGCGCATCGACATTTTACCTGGAATACACATGTACACCACTATCTTAAGACCGCAGAGCAGGTCATCAAAAATTCTCGGCGGGTTACCGATGTCACTAGTAAAAACAGAAATCGTTTGGTTATTATCGACCGTATGGTCGTCTGTGACATCGATAATACACTGATCGGCGCTAATGAGAGTCTATACCAGCTCATGGATATGATCGAAAATTCTGATGGAAAAGTAGGTTTCGCGGTTGCGACGGGTCGTCGTATCGATAGTGCCATGAGTGTACTCAATGAATACGATTTACCCACCCCGGATTTGTTTATCTCATCGGTCGGCAGTGAAATACACTATGGCCATCGTATGGTCGAGGATAGTCTTTGGTATAAACACATCAATTATCGATGGCATCCAGAGGCACTACAGGATACCTTGCTCAGACTGCCTGGATTAAAATTGCAACCGTCAATCGATCAACGGCGATTTAAGGTCAGTTTTTTAATCGATCCCAGTAAGGCGCCAAGCATCAAGGAAATTCGCAGTCATTTGCGTAAAAGAGATTTACATGCCAAGTTAATCTACTCACACCAATCATTTCTGGATTTACTGCCCGAAAGGGCATCAAAGGGAATGGCGGTACGTTATATCGCGGCGAGGTGGGGGTTGACGCCCGGGCGTATATTGGTCGCGGGGGATTCAGGCAATGATGCGGAAATGCTAAAGGGAAATACCTTAGGGGTGGTGGTCGGGAATTATAGTAAGGAATTAGCCAATCTCAGAGGGCAACACAATATTTATTTTGCCGATCGCTACTATGCCGCGGGTGTCATTGAAGGTATTCGCCATTATAATTTTCTTGACGACATTCTTTTGAAAAAGAATAGTGGCACCGCAAAAAACAATCAAGAGACATGCATGTCACCGTTACTCGGTCAAACAGGAATACTGTAGATGTTTGAATTGTTAGCCGAAGTATTAGCCAAATACCAAGAACAAGTCTACGTTTTGTTACATCAATATTTAAAACAAGATCGTGAGTTTCTACTGCGCTCTGATTTATGGGATATTTTTTCTGAATATTCGCAAGCGGACGATTGTCAGTTACAAAATTCTGCCTTTCCTCGATTTATTGGCAAGACACAAGAAGCCGCTATGCGTGGACCATTGATCTATTTTGCGGTTAGAGAGCGCATCGGTTATTGGATATATATTCGTTTTAATGTGGAAGAAATGCGACATAAAGAGGTCTCTGTCTCAGAATTCTTAGGCTTTAAAGAACGCCTGGTAAGTAAGCTCGAAAAGCCTCGAAATTGGCCGCTGGAGATCGATTTTCAACCCTTTAATCGTGATTTTCCCAAACTAAAAGAATCTCGTTCAATCGGTCGAGGGGTCGAGTTTCTGAATCGCCATCTTTCGAGTCAGCTATTTCACGATATCGATAAAGGCGACCAGCGGCTGTTAGAATTCTTGCATGTGCATCAATATAAAGGGCAACAATTGATGCTCAATGGCAGTGTCACCTCGGTGGGTGATCTACGCCATTCTCTGCGGCGCGCAGATGACTACTTAATGAGACAGGACATCGACGCTGAGTGGCCGATGGTAAGCGATGTGTTGCAAAGTTTGGGATTCGAAATCGGCTGGGGTAAAAATGTTGCGCGCATGCGCGATACGCTTTTATTGTTGTCGGATATCTTAGAGGCCCCTGAACCCACTAATCTAGAGCAATTTCTTGGCCGAATTCCGATGATATTTAGTCTCGCTATTATCAGCCCGCACGGTTTTTTTGGGCAATCCAATGTACTGGGGTTACCCGATACGGGTGGTCAGGTGGTCTATATATTGGATCAAGTACGGGCCTTAGAGCGGGAAATGCGTAGCCGATTAGATCAGCAGGGTTTGTCTTTTGAACCGCAAATTGTGGTGGTAACCCGCTTAATACCCGAGGCGCGTGGGACAACCTGCGATCAGCATATGGAGCATATAGTCGGTACCGAGAACGCTCGGATTCTGCGTATCCCCTTTCGGTCGAGTTCAGGCGATATCAAGCAAGCGTGGATATCGCGCTTTGATGTATGGCCCTACTTGGAGCAATTTGCCTTGGATGCGGCCACTGAACTACAGCGGGTATTAGCGGGGCGACCGGATTTAATCGTGGGAAATTACTCCGATGGAAACTTAGTGGCGACGGTTCTCGCGCACAAACTACAAGTGACCCAATGCAATATTGCCCATGCCTTGGAAAAAACTAAGTATCTCTATTCAGACTTGTACTGGCAAGCTCACGACCGCCAACATCATTTTGCTTGTCAATTTACGGCGGATCTTATTGCCATGAACTCTGCTGATTTTATTATAACCAGCAGTTATCAGGAAATCGCCGGTGACGATAAATCACTGGGACAGTATGAAGCGCACACCGCGTTTACCTTGCCGGGTATGTATCGGGTGGTTAATGGTATCGATGTTTACGATCCACGCTTTAATATCGTTTCGCCCGGTGCCGACGCCGAGGTGTATTTTAGTTACAACGATGACGATCGACGCCTGGTCGGTTTGCAGGTCGATATCGATGAATTTATATTTGGTGTTGCGCGGGAAGATGCTCGCGGCGTACTGCAAGATAAAAATAAACCGTTACTCTTTACCATGGCGCGCTTGGATACCATTAAAAATATCACCGGTTTAGTTGAATGGTTTGCCCAAAGCGAGCTTCGCAATAGCGCGAATCTGTTGGTGGTAGCAGGGTTTGTCGACCCTGATCGATCTGATGACGAAGAGGAAGTCGCGCAAATTCGACTAATGCATGACTTGTTCGAACAACATCAACTTGATCATTGTGTCCGCTGGGTGGGAACTCGGTTAGACAAAAAATTTGCCGGAGAATTGTATAGAGTCATCGCAGATCATCGTGGTATATTCATCCAACCTGCATTATTTGAGGCCTTCGGCTTGACCGTCATAGAGTCAATGAGTTGTGGACTACCTACATTTGCCACCTGTTATGGGGGGCCTTCGGAAATAATAGAAGATGCGGTATCTGGCTATCATATAGACCCAAATCATGGCCAGGCGGCGGCGGATATTATTCTAAAGTTTCTGGCTGAAAACGTCAAAGACGACCAATTATGGCAACAAATATCCGACCATGGCCTAGCCCGAGTGCAACAGCGCTATACTTGGAAACTGTATGCGGAACGTATGATGACATTATCTCGAATCTACGGGTTTTGGAAATATGTCACGGATTTGGAGCGTGCTGAAACTAGGCGTTATCTGGAAATGTTTTATCAATTGAAGTATGTGCCCTTGGCGAATAAAGTGGCTAACGACGTATCTAACAACGTGCCTAAGCAAGGGGATGAAGAGATGGCAAATAATGGCGATTGAACATAAGCAGCGTCCTACGATTTTTGGAGAAATCTTGTTTGATCGTTTCCCCGATGGGCATTCGGTATTAGGGGGTGCACCGTTTAACGTTGCCTGGCATCTACAGGGATTTGGTTTTTCACCATTGATGATTAGTGCGGTGGGCAATGACGCGGGCGGCATCGAAATACAAGACCGTATGCAGCAATGGGGAATGGACTGTGCAGGAATACAAAAAAGCGAAAATTATCCTACTGGGGAAGTCGAGGTCGAATTTAGCTCAGGTGAACCCTCATACGACATTCGCGAAAATCGGGCCTATGACCATATCGACGTTAATCAGGCTAGCGATATACTAAATAAATCTAACGGTAGCTTATTGTATCATGGCACATTGGCAATCCGCTCAGCGCAATCTAGGCAAACCTTACAGAAGATTTTGTCAATAATGGCTTGCGCGGTATTTGTGGATATTAACCTGCGTCCCCCCTGGTGGAATAGAGAGCAAATCGTGACTAGCTTGAGCGGTGCCCGCTGGGTAAAGTTGAACCTAGAAGAACTCATGATCGTGATGGATGCTACTAACGACGACGATGAACGGGTAGCTAAAACCGTGGCTGCGAGCTTTTTCGAAAAATATGATTTGAGCCTGTTAATCGTCACCTTGGGTGAAAGAGGTGCCTTTCTTATTACCGACGAGGGCCTTGTAGAGGCGGACCCCGTTGTGGGTGTGGACGTGGTCGATACGGTGGGTGCCGGGGATGCCTTTAGTTCGGTCATGATCTGTGGTCTATTGTTCGAATGGCCGCTGGTCACCACGTTGCAACGCGGCTTAGCCTTCGCCGCCGCCATCTGCCAAATACAGGGTGCTACGAGTATAGATCGTGGTCTGTATGGTGGTTTTTTAGATCGTTGGCAAGCATAACGAAACTAATTCTGTAGCCAATTTTGGAGAAAGCGATGTCTTTAGGACCCATTATGCTGGATCTGCAGGGATATGAAGTCAGTCAAGGTGAGCGGGAATTACTCGAACACCCATTGGTGGGTGGCGTTATCCTGTTTTCGCGTAACTTCGAGTCAGTGACACAGCTTACCGAACTGGTTGAGGATATCCACAAGATTCGAAGGCCGCATTTGCTTGTTGCGGTAGATCATGAAGGCGGTCGAGTACAACGTTTTCGAGAAGGCTTTACCCATATGCCGGCGATTAATACCTTGGCCGAGGTCTATGATCGTGACGAAACAGAGGCCTTGTCACTCTCAGAGACTTGCGGTTGGTTGATGGCGGTCGAGCTCAGGGCGGTGGGCATCGATTTTAGTTTCGCACCTGTGCTGGATTTAGATTATGGAATTAGTGACGTAATAGGAGATCGCGCCTTTCATCGTGATGCCAACGCGGTCTGCGCCCTAGCGGTCGCCTATATGCACGGTATGTCGCATGCCGGTATGGCGGCAACGGGTAAGCATTTTCCAGGGCATGGCGCGGTGAAGGTCGACTCACATGTGGATTTTCCGGTAGATCCTCGAGACTTTGAAGCGATCTACAAGGAAGATGTGTTACCATTTTCCCATGTTATTAAAAATGGACTAGCGGGTATTATGCCCGCTCATGTAATATACCCCCAAGTCGATGCACAGCCTGCGGGGTTTTCCCATTTTTGGTTAAACCAGGTATTACGCCAGCGCCTTGAGTTCCAGGGGGTGATCTTTTCAGACGATCTCAGTATGAAGGCGGCGAGTGTCGCAGGAGATGTGGTGGATCGCGCCAATGCCGCGATTAAGGCCGGTTGTGATATGGCCCTGGTCTGTAATGATCCTGAGTCGGCGATTACGGTCATCGATAATCTAGCAGAACACAACGATCCGGTTTCCCATGTACGATTAGCCAGAATGCACGGGAAACACTATGTAAATCGCAATAAACTATTAAAAGACCCCGAGTGGCATAAAGCCGTCAACCGGATACAAGTCCTACGAGAAAAGCAAAGCAAGTGAATAGATAACATGGATGTAAATGATTTAATTATTTTTTATGAAAAAAACGCCAATTGGATACTACAAATATTTCTGTTGATATTGGCGGCCGTAACCATCGATTTTGTGCAACGCCGTATCCTTAAGCGTGTCGCGATACGTCTTCAGAAGACGCCAAATCTGTGGGATGATGCCTTGGTTGAATCTTTACGCACCCCGCTCAGTTTATTGATCTGGGTGATAGGTGTGACAAGTGCGATAAAGGTCATCATTAGTCATACCGATAACTCGGTATTTGGTTTTGTCGATCCGTTGAGAAACTTGTTTGTGGTAATCATAATTGCTTGGTTTGTTATCAAGTTAATTACCCAAACGGAAAAAAATATTATTCTTGGCCGGAACGCTAAGGGTGAAACGATCGATGTTACGACTTTGGATGCGATCGCAAAACTATTGCGATTGTCGGTTATGATTACCACGGGTCTAGTGGCGTTGCAGACCATGGGCTTCAGTGTATCAGGGGTATTGGCCTTCGGAGGAGTCGGTGGGATCGCAGTGGGTTTTGCGGCACGCGATATGTTGGCCAATTTTTTTGGCGGCCTGATGATCTATCTAGATCGACCCTTTTCGGTTGGTGACTGGATACGATCACCCGATCGTGAGATAGAAGGTACGGTGGAGAATATAGGTTGGCGCTTGACCGTCATTAGAACTTTCAGTAAAAGACCACTATATATTCCTAATGCTATGTTTGCCTCCATAGCCGTCGAAAACCCATCGCGCATGAGTAACCGGCGTATCTATGAAACAATCGGGATACGCTATGATGATATTGCCAAAATGCAGAATATCGTAGAAAAGACGGCTGCCATGTTAAAAGCGCATCCAGATATCGATACGGATCAGACTTTAATGGTCAATTTCAACAGTTTTGCGCCCTCATCGCTGGATTTTTTTATCTATACATTTACCAAGACGACAGACTGGCAGCACTATCATGACATAAAACAGGATGTACTATTAAAGGTTTACCAAATTATCGATGATCAAAAAGCGGAAGTCGCATTTCCGACCTCTACGGTACACCTGCCCGAGCCCATGGGAATACC
>JBGMRO010000103.1:0-9772 GCA_048061555.1 Thiohalomonadales bacterium
AGTGACGTTGTTAAGCTGGAGTTTATGTTCGCCCGCCTTGAGACGGGTGCGAAATATTTGAGCATCATTCGGTAACGTCAGCCAACTACGTAGGTCGGCTTTTTCTGTGACGAAATTCACGACTTGCAAAAAGTCAGCGAAGCCGGTCGACTGCTTTGAGGCCGCCTTAACCATTTCTTTTTTTGCTACAATGCGTAGAATCTGTCTAATCATAATGCCAGGTAAACGCTCTTTTAAGGCCTTCGTGGCTAACGCTTGCACATTGACAATAGGCATCGAATTGCCCAATAGTTGCGGACCACTGGTATCGGTGATGATGAGAGGGGGTGTAATTATCCAGTTGGGGCCATAAGTTGGGAATGCGACCTTTTGCAGGCCCGCACTGGTTATGATGGGCAGTCTTATTTCTAACATAGGTGGTGCAAACCCCTGTTCAAAAAATATCACCAATTCCCCATCACCTTGATTTATGAGTGGAGGTTCGACCTTAAACTGTTTGCTAAATCGTGATAGATCATCTTTCATCGATAGCTGTTTTGCTAGCCGCATGACATCTTGTTGTAGATATATGTTGTCAGAGAAAATCTCTAAGGCCTTTTTATAATCAATATAGGCGTCATTGGGTTCATCCAATAGTTCGTAAATTACGCCAGAAACGTAAAAGGTATAGGCATTTTGAAACGAGTTTTTAACTTTCCCAGCGGTAGCATCTAATGCTGAAAAATTACTCATGAAATCTTTATTTTTTTCGAGATTTTCTTTCTCTTTTTCCTTTTCCTTATCAACTTCGTCTTCATGTTCTCGCAGTGCTATAGTCTGTTTTTCATTGGCGCGCCGGACTTCTACCGCTGCTGCGTCAATATTTTTCGCGAATAGGTAATTCATCGCTTGAAAATTATGTAGAAAAATTTGTTCGTAACTCTCTCCCTCATAAGGTATTGCATTGTCGTTAGTCATTAAAGAGGCGGCTTGTGCGCCAGCACCGGAAAGGGTTATACGGGCCTTTTCCTCATTGGCCTCAATAACCTCCATGGCGAGGCTGTAATCTTGAATGCTCGATTTAGTATTGTTGCTGATTTGTTCAGTGCGGCCTTTTTCCATCAAATATAGGATTTTGTCTGCGCCATCGGTATCTTTGGCGAGTTGTTCTCGTGCGGGTTTGAACTGTTTGTTATCAATATTGGTTTTAACAGTATTAATTTGTGCAGGGTACGAGGTAAATATCGACGAAACCGCGCAGCCACCCAATAAGGCAATAATAAAAACCATTAGCGCTGGTAATCGATACTGAGAAAAATATTTATTCATGAATTGAATCCCTTATATTCTTGTTTTTAGTGGTTATAGAGAAAAAATATCTTTGTTTGTCGATAAAGTAAGGCTGGTTATGCTAATTAGTGCAACATACTACAACGCTTAAGTTAAAGTTAAAGTTAAAGTATATACCCATGGGCTATCTGTAGCTTTCGTGTTGCAGAAGGACGCTTCCCAAGAACGACTACATACGCAGAACTAGTCATGACGAATCGATCGGTTCAACTTAGCCCGTTGACGTAAAGCGGAAATAATTTAACCTTGATTGAGCTGATGGATTAGGTGTAAGTCTATGGTTGTTGCAAATTAAGAATCTTTACCAATTGACCGGTTTGTCGCTAGACCCGGGCGTAAGTTCCCTAGCCGCCGTGTCCTGTTCTTGTTCTATCTTAATTCGTGCGATAGCGCCTTTTTTAATTCGGTTGGCACCGGTAACAATCGTAGCCTTTGAAAACTTCTTTTGTATTTCGCTGATTTTTATAGTACCCACTTCTTCCTCTTCACTGCCAAGTTGTTCACCCGTATCGGGGTCTATAAGGCCGTCTCCTTGTTGGATTACGGCCAAAATGGTACCCACTTCAAATTCAGCACCCTTGCCGCGATTGATATAGACGCCGCTACCTGCGACTTTAATAATTTTGATAGGGAAAACGCCTTCGATAATACCATTAACCAATTGCTTAACGGTCTTCTCTTTGAGTGCATCTAGAAAATCAGCTGGCATAACCTTATTCTTCTTATTAGGCTCCTCAAGTTCTACAACAAATTTGTCTGCAGTGACAATTTTACCGCCCCTACTATCCACGATACGAACATTGATAATCATTTTTCCTGTATATTGCTGTCGTATAGTATTCGTATAAGGCACTTTTTTATTTTCTAATTCGGCGCTAATTCGTTCTATTTTACCCATCACAAAATAATCGGCACCAATTAATTTACCCATTTTCACGGCTGATTCTGGGGAAATATATCCTGACTCGCTAAATTCTTGTTCCGTGAGAATATCTTTCATACGGTCACGCTCGACCACAGAAAATTTGTTGGTCTTGACCAAATAGGTAATCAGCTCAGACGACAATATTTTACTGGTATCCTCAACATTTTTAACGATCGCAAAACCCTGCCCAAAGAACACTTCCTGTCGTGTGCTATCAAAATCAAGTACGGCGATCGTGGGTTTAGCTGCCCATAGCGATGTCGATATTAAGACAAGGAATAAAAAACTGGATAATCGACGAAAATATGTGTTCATGTTTACATCCTTAATGGTTATGGAGTGACATAAAGTCATGCCAGCAACCTGTTTTCTAGGTGCCAGCTATCACCATTGGCAGTACGCTTGCGCATTAATCTAATCGCTACAGCCAAGTGGTATACCGAATATTGCACATTCTACATTCAATTTTATGGTTGAAGTTGGCAGTAGTGCAGATTTATCACGTGAAAAAGTCACAACTAAATGTGGGCCGCCGGGAATGTATACGAATCAACTTGCGACTCGTAACTTAGGACGCAAGCAAATTCGATTTGCAGAGTCTACGCATAGTTGAAAAAAACCTCAATCAGTCCGTTCCATATACGAAACAATCATATCATGCTTAGAATATATTTTGTCTTTCTATAAGGGTAGCGCGAACGTAACTATTCTTCCCAAAGCCACAAAATCTGCCGCTTTGTAGCTAATTACCGGGACTGTATGAGCCGTTACCAGCGAACAATGATAATTATTAACCCTACGGCTATAAATAATAACCTTCAAAAAATGGCTATGCTAGGATGTCTGTTCAAATATTAAATTAAGCAAGTTTCTGTGGCTTAGTTGATGTGCCTTATTGTTGGCGTGCCGAAGGCTCCGTGCCTTGCTTGATTCGTCAATCTGTAAATATCCAGAGTGGCGTATTATTAAGTTAGTCTAAAACCGACTGCCGTTAAGGAGTTTAGTCGATGTTGCGTTGTTTTTCGTTGTTTTTCGTTGTTTTTTTTAAGTGCAAATTTTCCGGTATACACCCGCGAGTTTCCCCGTCTTATAAGCCCCTGTTACCGTTCGTAATACTGTATTCTACACGAGGTTTGGCACTATTATTTTTCGTGCTGTTGGCCTCATGTACGGGTGACAAAAATGGCGGGGTAGGCGTCACGAAAAGTATCCCGCAAAGTATTATAGCAAAGGCGGGTGCACGATCGGTCACAGTAAATTGGAGCGGTGTCGCAGGTGCGAGCGCCTATACTGTGTATTGGTCCAACCAGCCCGGCGTGACCCGTCGTACCGGCACACCGATAGATACCGAGTTACCCGAGCTCAAGCATACGGCCCTGTCGAACGGGGTGCGATATTATTATGTAATCACCTCAATTGGGGAGCGTGGAGAAAGTGGCGTTTCGCAAGAGGTTAGCGCGAAACCGGTAGTGGCCGTACCGGCATCTCCGCAAGGCGTGGTCGCTCAGGTCGGTGACGGCCGGGTGACGTTACGCTGGCGTGCGGTAGATGGAGCCAAGGGCTACCGGGTGTATTGGAGCTTGGATGCGCAAGTGAACGAGGGCGATACTCTGATCGATAATGTCGTATCACCGCTGGTACACAACGATCTGCAAAATAATCAACGTTATTATTACATCGTCGTCGCACAGAATTACCAAGGTCTCGGAGCGGCCTCTAGCGTGGTAGAAGCGCGACCTACCGAACCCATCCCACCGGCCCCGATAATGAATCAACCCGAGGTAAGCGCCGAGTCGGTGGAACTCTTTTTTAGTGATGTTAGTAGCCGACCTGGTGCTAGCACGGCGTACGATCTTTACTGGAATACAAGGGGTAATGTCATCGAAACAGATGCCTTGATACGTGGCATTACCAGTCCATACCGGCATACCCCTGTGCGCATTGGTCAAGATTATTACTACCGTGTGCAGGCTCGTAATAGTAGTGGTGCGAGTGCTTTGTCCAACAGCGTACGCATACAACCCCCTGGTATCGGCGAGGTCAGTGCGGTGGGCAGCGTGGCGGCGATACCTGTTCTCGATTCCCTATCGCCGCAAGACGGTCAACTCAGCCTTAGCTGGGATGCCGTCCCAGGCGCGTTGGCCTATAACCTTTATTGGAGCGACCAGACGAGCGGTCAAATTAGTCAGCCCAACAACAAAATTAGCAACATCCAGAGTCCGTATACGCACATCCAATTGAATAATGGCACGAACTATCGTTATGTGCTTAGCGCGATCAACGATAACGGTGAGAGCAGTCTTTCGGCGGAGGCCAGTGGCACCCCTTTGTCAATTAAACCGGGAGTACCCGCCGGCGTGCAGGCCGATGGCGGCGATGAACAGCTCGCGATCCGTTGGCTGCCGGTAGAGCAGACCTTGAGTTACACGGTGTATATCACCGATACCATGAGCGGTATAGAGCAGAAAATAGACCCGGCGGTTTCACCCTTGTTAGCGGATGCGGGAAATTTGAGTGGTGGTGTGGTGAATGATATACGCTACCGGGTCGAGGTGACCGCAACAAATCTTCGATCGGTCAGCGCACGCAGCGAAGCGGCCGAGGCAATGCCAAAACAACCGCCACCCGTGGCGCCGAGCCGATTGATTGCTGAGCCGGGCAACGCGGAGGTAGTCTTGCGCTGGTCGTCTGCGCAGGCGCAAGACCCAACGGATTCGGCTGAGACGGTGCAAGCCTACCGGGTGTACTATAGCAACCAAAGCGGCGTTACCGTGGACAACGGGATAGCGATCCCTGCAGTAGATAGTGAAGGCCAGCCCAGCTATCAAGCCATCACTAGTGGGCAAGGTCAGACGCTATGGCAAGTACGCCATAGCGGCCTAGACAACGGAAAACGCTACTACTATATAGTTACCGCGATAAATGTCGGAGGGGAAAGTCGCGCCTCGAATGAAGTCTGGGCACGACCACAAGTGCCGATCGCGGCGATGCCGAGCAATATCTGGGCGGCAGCGGGTGACAACCAAATCGTGCTGAATTTTGATGAAGCGATCGAAGAGTCGGTGACAACTTACAACCTCTATTGGAATAAAACCGAAACGAATCAGACAGGAATAGGGACGCGCAGTGCAATAAAAGTGATCACAAGTATCCTACCCGGATACGTATTCGAGGACGGCAACAACAGCAATGGCAATACCTATTTCTTTCGCTTGGCCAGCGTCAATGCTGGCGGTGAAAGCCCCTTAAGCGCCGAAATCAGCGCAACTCCGCAAATACCGCCGCCACAAAAAGCCCCACAGAATGTCAATACCGTCGATATGCAATCACAGGTCAGCGTATTATGGACACCGTCATTAGACCCAAGCGTCGATGCTTATGTACTGTATTGGTCTACAGACGCGAATATCAATGCCGCCGTGAGTGCCAAGATCAGTGGCCCCGAGGTCCAGCCTGGTTACCTGCATACGGGTCGCACGAACGGTGAAGTGACTTACTATCGTGTCGCGGCGGTCAATGCCGGCGGTGAAAGCGCCTTATCCAAGTTAACCTTGGCACTGCCACAGTGGGACGTGCCGGGCAAACCGAGCAATGTGACGGTCACGGCAGGCGATAACGAAGTGTTCGTGAACTGGCCGCAGGTAAATACGGCGACGAGTTATAACTTGTACTGGCATAACGACCCGATCAATGGTGTTCCGTTAGCGAATTGGTCGAGCCGCAGCGGTGTTGTGCCGGGCACTCGTGTGACGGGGCTCAACAATGCCCAGCTATACCACTTTCAACTCCGCGCCCAAAATGCGGGTGGTGCGAGTGTACCTAGCGACATTGTCAGTATCGCCCCGCAACAAGCCACGCCAGCCTCGCCGTTGGGTTTGACCATTGCTGCGGGCGACGGTCGGCTAAGTCTGAACTGGGGCACCCGGGCCAACGAGACATACACCTTATATTGGAGCACGGATAGCGACCCGGCAAACCTGCCAATAGACAGTGGTAATCAGATCAGCAATATACGTCCGACCTATATTCACCGGGAAGAGAGTGCCGGGGTGGCATTGAGCAATGGTGCGATCTATCGCTACCAACTTGTCGCTAGCAATAGTGGGGGTCCCAGTCTGGCGACATCCGAAGTTCGCGCGAGTCCGGCGGCGATAATCCCGACGGCCCCACAGGCTCTGCGTGCGGAAGCTCGAAATAACGAAGTGCTATTGAGTTGGTTACCGCCAGTGACCGGTAGTGGCCCGTATACGTATACCGTGTATTGGAGTAACACTGCGGGCCAGGGCACCAGCGGTATACCAATCAGTAACCTAGGTACTGCCGGTTATCGGCATCGTGGCATTAGCAATGAACAAACCTATTATTACGCGGTGACCGCCACGGCCAGTGGGCTAGAAAGCGAAGCATCGCTACCGACAAAAGCAAGCCCGCAAGGCCAAGCGCCGGGGCAAGTGGTCGGCGTATGGGTAGCCGCTGGCGATCGTGAAAACATTATTGCTTGGCAAGTCGAAGCGCGGTCTTCGCAATATCAGGTCGAGTGGTCAAACCAGGTGGACGCGGGCAATGTTCTACAAGGCACGATAGGCTCGGCACGTGTGCAGGCACCGGAGACTCAGTATACGCATAGTCCCTTAAACAACGGTGACACGTTTTATTACCGAGTCAGCGGCGAAAGCAACAACGGTCCCAATGCGAGCCTGCAGAGTGGTCTGGTCTCGTCCACGGTGAGTGGTACCCCGCAAAGCCAAAGCAATAATCTGCCGCAGATCCAGCAAGGAGCCTTGGTAAATGTAGACATGGATGAAGACGGCAATCCAAGACCGTTTAGTTTAATCCTAAACGCGAGCGATAATGATGTGGGTGATAGTTTGACTTGGCGTATCGCGAGCACGGGCAGTGCAAGCAACGGTACAGCCAGTGTCATCGGCAACAATACCAGTGCGACGGTGGTATACAACCCGAACCCGGATTACGACCAGGTGGATCAATTTATTATAGAAGTCGCAGACGGCCGAGGTGGAATCGACCGTATAACCGTAGACGTGGCCATCACACCGCAAAACGATGCACCGGTGTTCAACGCTATCGCAGACCAATCCCACTTGGACGGCGCCAATGTCACCCTGGATACGAGTGCCAGCGATATCGATAATACGATCTTGGCATATAGTGTCACGGGTCTGCCGCCGGGTTTATCCATCGACGCCGTCACCGGCCAGATCAGTGGTGTGATAGCCGCGACGGCCTCGGCGGGCAGTCCCTACTCAGTGTCCGTGACGGTGGATGACCAAGACCCCGTGGCCAGTGCTCAGGATACCGTAACTTTTATATGGAACGTAGGATCAGTAGGGGCCAACCCCGGAACTAGCACAGCCAGTCTAAGTCCCGTAGAAGCGAGTATCGTAGCGGGGACTACGGTAACTATTATTGTGACCGCGAGGGACAGCAGTGGAAATTCCATTGTGACCGGTGGAGAAAACGTCGCATTGACGATTACCGGGGCGAATGCCGCCGGACCGCTAGCCGCGACGGATAACAACGACGGTACGTATACCGTAACGTATAACGCGCAGCTTGCGGGTTTAGATAATTATTTGCTGACGATAGATCAGGCCGGTAATCCAACGCTGATATCGGGTTCTTATAACAAGACCATCATACCGGCCGCCGCAAATGCGGCGAATAGCATCTCCCTTGTTCCCGCCGGACCCTACACGACGGGTGTGCCGATCAACCTGGGAGTGCAGGTCAGAGACGTGTATGGCAATGCAAGCAGCGCCACGGTGGCATATGCGATCACGGGCAGCAATCCGCAAAATTTGACGGGTATCGATCAAGGTTCGGGATTGTATCGAGTGACGTATACGCCGGCCCAAATCGGTACTGATGTCATTGCCATAACGGTAAATACCACGGCGTTAAGCAATAGCCCGTTTAGTCGGACAATCAATGCGAGCAGTTCTAGTGCGGCCAACAGCAGCGTGACTATCCCAGCGGGTCCTTATATCGCAGGTCAACCGATCACCTTGGCGGCACAGATAAACGATATCAATGGCAAGCCTACCACGGGATTTTTGACGTTCGAAATTCAGGGTGCGAATCCACAGACCGTGACGGGTGTGTCGCAAGGGGGTGGAGTTTACCGAGTAGACTATAATCCGACCAAGGTTGGGTTGGGCACGGATACGATCACCTCACGAGTGGATACGGTCGTTATTGGGATCGATCAGATACGCAATATCAATCCGGGCGCGGCGGACATAACGAAGAGTTTGCTTACGATCAACCTACCCAATGCAGCCATCGAGGCGACCGCAGGAGATCGGGTCAGTGTAGAGCTTCAAGTGCAAGACGCATATAATAATCCGACGGCGGCAGTCGTGGGGATGAGGTTAAGCGGCGCGAATGTGCAAGCATTGACACCCAGCAACCCGGTCTTAGGGACGTATACGGCCAGTTACATCGCGACCACACAAGGTGCAGATACCTATATCGTGACCGTGGATACGGGTTCGATGCCGAGTCAATTTATTATTGTGAATGCCGGCGTGGCAGACCTGGCGAACAGCACACTGACAGTAACCCCGCTAGGTTCGGCGACGACCGGTGACACGGTCGTGATAGAGCTTAAACTGCAAGATGGCTACAAAAATCCGACCACCGCGACAGTGGTGATGAGCGTTAGTAACGCGAATCCACAAAACTTAATACCCGGTAATCCGGCGACGGGCACGTATAGGGCAAGTTATATCCCGACCATTGTCGGCGTGGATGACTATAACATCACGATAGATAACGCGCCGATGTTATTGCCGTCGAAGACGATACTCTTGCGTAATATTGCGCCGACCGATATTAGCTTGACCGCGAACAGCGTGGCAGAAAACAGCGCTAATGCGACACCGGTCGGCGACCTGGCGGCGGTAGACACCACGGGTGATACACATAGTTATAGTTTCGTTGCCCCCAACAACGATGCCGGTGGACGTTTTGTCATTATCGGTAATCAAGTACAAGTCGCTAATGGTACGCTGCTGGATTTTGAAACGAATACGACACACCTGATTACGATACAGGCGCAAGATCAAGGGGCGTTGGTATTCAGTCGTGATTTCACAATTAACATCAGTGACGTCAATGATGTGATTCCAGTGATTACCAACACGGCCCTAACCCCGAGCATCCCGGAAAATAGCACCGCCGTAGCGGCCCTGACCGTGAGCGACATCGATACGGTCAATGCACCATTTAATTATACCCTGACGGGGGCGGACGCGGCGCAGTTCGAAGTCGTCACTAATAATCTCCAGTTTAAGACCACAGCGATACCGGACTTTGAGCTGCCCGCTGATATTGGCGCAGACAATATCTATAACGTCAGTGTTGTGGTTAATGATGGGGTGAATACAAGTGCGCGCAAAGATTTTATAGTGACGATTACCAACGTGATCGAGCAAACACTGGCGGCCACTAACCTAAATGCGCCTGAGTCGTTTGTAGAAAACGATCCGGTATTTA
>JBGMRO010000104.1:0-1955 GCA_048061555.1 Thiohalomonadales bacterium
GAATCGAATATACATATTAAGCAACTGATTAGCCAAATTGATGGTGAAATTAAGCGTCTTATTGCGGAAGGTGATGCATGTTTTGATAGAGACCCACCGACGGAATTGCTTAAAAATTTGCTCTTTTATGTAGCGACTTCAAAAACCGGTGGTAAACGGGTCAATGAGCTAAAAAAATTATTTGATTTAGACAAACTAATCCCAAGTGGGCAAGACATTAGCCAACTTTTTGAACGACTGCGTGGTTCAAATCAAGAGTTGATGAATAGTGTCTCAGCGGTAATCAAGGAAGACTTGCTGCAAATTAAAGATCAGCTTGATATCTTTGTACGAAGTGAGGATCGTTCAACCGAGCAGTTAAAACCTTTCCAAGATCAATTGAGCCGAATCTCCGATACACTGGCGATGTTGGGTTTGGGGGATTTGCACAAGATACTACAAGATCAAAAAGATAACATAAGTCGAATGATTGAGTTGGATGAACGGCCAAACGAAGTTCATTTGATGGAAATCGCTAGTGGATTACTCTATATCGAGGCGTCGCTAGATAATATCGATGCAGCAGATATGGGGCTGCAAAATGAAGAAACTGACGATGATGTGCAGGGTGGCCAGACTTTACCCGCGAATGAACGCAAGGCACTTAACAAATTGGTGCTCGCGGAGGCCTCTAATGTCCTGGCAAGTGTAAAAGAAAGCTTTAATACCTTCGCACAAAATACAGCAGATCTTTCATTAATCTCATCTGTGCCGTCTTTACTGAATCAAGTCAAAGGGGTGCTGGCGGTTTTAATGTTAGAAAAGCCAGCTAAATTAATACACGTTACTATCAGTTATATTTCTACAGAAATTATAGAAAAGAAAAATTCACCCAATACGGTGGCGTTAGATGGCTTGGCAGATATCATAACGAGTATTGATTATTATTTAGAGGCGGTAACGGAAGACCGCGGAAATTTAGACTCTATTTTAGATATTGCGGTTCAGAGCGTCGAAAAACTAGGTTACTCGATCGACACGGTCGATTATTTACAACCACTGTTCGCCACAGACTCAGAGGGGTCTGAAGCCACAAGCGTTGTAAAGGCAGACGTAACCGCCGCGCAACAATCTAAACAACTGCAGCCTGAAGATATCACTGAAAATCTCGTCGACCTGCCTAACGTGTCGTCCGCTACGGCGGGTGAGTCAGAAACAGAGCGAGTCATCACTAACGACATCGCTCCAAGTATTTCTTCTAAAACGACTACGAAGGCATATACGCCAGCGCCTAGCGACGAAATAGACGAAGAAATATTAGAGATATTTATTGAAGAGGCGGACGAGATCCTCGGTAGCATGCACGAAAATTTAGTGAACTGGAGGGCGAATTCTACTGATGCCGATTCATTGTCTGCATTACGACGTTCCTATCACACGATTAAAGGAAGTGGGCGCCTCGCGGGTGCCAATGTCGTCGGAGACTTTGCTTGGGGCATCGAGAATATACTTAATAGATTAATTGACGGTAAGCTCAGTAGTTCGCCCGAGCTACTCAGATTGTTGGATGACGCTGAGGCCGCCTTAGCCGTGCTCATACAGCAACTCAAAGGCGAAACCGTTGCCTTGCCAGACATCAACGAGATTTCCGCACGAGCGGATGCGTTCTGTCACGCTAGTGGACCCACTTTACCAAAATATGCACCTATTGATGGCTCTAACGAATCGTTAATCACGGACGTAAAATTAGTCGATATTTTCAAGAAGGAAGCGAATGTTCACCTTCAGACTATTAAAGATTATCTCAAGCAATTTGCAGAAAATTCACCGAATAATGTCGAAGAGCCTCTTATGCGGGCTGTGCATACACTACATGGCAGCGCAAGAGTTGCAAATGCCGACGTAATTTCTGACTTGAGTGGGCCGTTAGATAAATATTTCACGGTATTGTATGAGACGCAAATAGAAATAAATTC
>JBGMRO010000104.1:2055-9769 GCA_048061555.1 Thiohalomonadales bacterium
GGCCGTTAGATAAATATTTCACGGTATTGTATGAGACGCAAATAGAAATAAATTCCGAGTCAATCCGTCTATTAGCTGATATTCTCGAAATAATCGAGCCTATGGCTAGTGACTATGATGGCATCGATGCCTGCGAGCCACCCGCTAACATGGATGCCTTGTTATCTCGTATAGATGCTCAATTTAACCATATCAAGGACGTCATAACTCGCGAAGCGCATCATGCAGAGACACCCATAAAGCATGCTGAGGAACATAGTCGGGTATCGATTGAAGATACTGCAAATACGCTTGCGGAAAATGTACCGATCGAGAACGGGGAAAAAGCGGAAAATTCTGATGATGTTACCATAGAGTTTGCGCCGAGTGAGGACAATAACCACGAACTGACTGCAGAGCTACAACCCGACCTCAGTGTCGATACACCGCGTGACTTATTAGATCAACGAATCGCTATTGATTTATCTGAGGTGCAGTTTGAAGCTTCGTCAGAGGATGTCGTAGACAATTTTAATACTAGTGATAAGCTCGAAAAAGAAAGTGTAGAGCATGCGCTTACCGATTTTAATACGGAGCATACAGTCGAAACTCTAGCAGATAGCGCAATAGAGTTGACACAGGAAGATCTAGCCTTAGATCCAGAGCTGATAGAAATATTTTCTCATGAAGCCAAGGAAGTACTCTCCAATATTTCAGAGATGTTAGGTGATTGGCTAGCGAATACTCGCGACATTCCCACGATGGAGGAACTACAACGTACACTGCATACATTAAGAAGCGGTGCGAAAATGGCTAAACAAGTGGCCATTAGTGATTTGTGCGACCAAATGGAGTCCGCGCTAAGTCACTATGTCATGTCGAACATCGATCCGGGAGATCATGTTATAAATTTATTTACAGAGTGCCATGCTTGGCTCTCGAATGTAGTGGTCGACCTCTCCGCAGTACCGACGCAGGCCCCGAAAAACCTTATCGATCGCCTACTCTCGGTTTCCGAAGTCGCACAAACTCTGGAAATAGACATCAGCGACAGCGGATCGCAATCGACACTTGAGGTAGATACACTAAACCTCGAAGAAGAGGCGGCGAGAATCGATGACGAGTTAGTGGCTATCTTTTTGGAAGAGGCGAGTGAGCTCGTTACCCAAACTGAGAGTGTGCTTGACAGCATATTATCTGATGCACAAAATATTGAAAATATATCGTCGTTACGACGGTTATTGCATACCCTAAAGGGTGGCGCACGCATGGCCGGTATAATGTCGATCGCCAACATAACGCACACTGTTGAATCCGTACTGGAACAGATCGTTGACCATACTCAGCAGATAGATGAGCGAGCCACACAGCTACTGCTGGCGTTTAATGAATGGATTAATGAGGCGATTGGCCAAGTCCGCAATGGACAATTAGTCTTGTTACCGCCGCCAAAATTAATTCACGATATAGAAAATTTAATTCAAATTTCGCCCGATAGTATGTCTGGTTCGGCGTCTATAGCGGAGGGGATAGAAAGTACAGTCGCGGTGGAAGAAATGACGCCGACTGAGCTCGGCGACAATATTACCGCTGATAATTTACATTTTGAGGTTGAAGGGCAGTCCAGTAATGATAATGCGCAATTATCAGAAGTGACACTTGAGACATTTACTGCGTCAGAATCAACTGAACCAGACTCAACCAAGCCAGAATCAAAAGCGCTACCAGATTCAGCCTCTGCGCCAGTATCATTTGAAGTAGAGACGAAGGCGGATGAAGAAGATGTCGCCGAAATTATACTGCCCGAATTTACCTCAAATACAGCCTTAGTAGAACCTGAGGGTAATGATGCATTACTTGATGATGATGACCTAACCGAAATATTCTTGGAAGAGGCGGACGAAATCCAAGAATCGATGGAAGAGATTTTGTCTGTTTGGCAGGATGATGTCGCCAATATCGAGCATATAATGAATATGCAGCGAGCATTACATACACTCAAGGGTGGTGCTCGAATGGCGGGGATTAATTCCGTGGGGAATATAAGCCACGAAATCGAATCAATGCTGGAGGATGTTACAGAGCGAGGTTTAAAACCCACTAATCAAATGCCCTATGTCGTACAACTTTGTCATGACTGGCTAGTGCATGCAATTATCGACCTAAAAGCGGGTAAGAATCCTGCACCTCTATCGCTGCTTGAAAAAAGAATAGAAAACTTGCGCCAAGGTAAGGATATGAATCTTGGTGTAGAGAAAGAGGTTGCATCACCTCGTGCATCACCTCGTGCATCAGAAAGGCAAAGCGCGCAAAGTCTTTCAGTCGCCAAGAAAGCAGCACGGACTGAAGCACCCGTACCCACACAGGACAGCGGTGAGCTTATTCAGCTATCGACGACAATTAGAACGGGCGAAATTGGTGAAGTCCCGGTATTTAGAACGAGCTCGCGTAATCCCGATGAGCAAATTCGAGTAAAGGCAGACTTGATAGATACTTTGGTAAATCATGCTGGCGAGATGAATATATATAATTCTCGAATCGAACAGCAGCTATTAGGTTGGCAATTCAATCTGACGGAACTCAATCATACCGTAGAAAGGTTACACGAACAGCTACGAAAGTTTGAGATTGAGGCCGAAACGCAGATTATGTATCGCCATAATAATGAAGTGACCGATGCAAATACTGATTTTGATCCATTGGAGCTAGACAGATTTTCATACATGCAGCAGTTATCAAGAGGTATGGTAGAGAGTCTTGGCGATTTAAACAACATTCAAGGTGCATTAGATAATATCTCTAGTGATGCTGATGTATTGTTATTGCAACAATCCCGTATTAATAGCGATCTACACGATGGTTTAATGAGTACTCGCTTAACACCCTTTTCCAGCTCTATCGCTAGACTTCGCCGCGTTGTTAGACAAACCTGCCAAGAATTGGGCAAACAAGCGATATTAAATGTCAATGGTGCAGATGGTGAAATGGATCGTAGTCAGCTCAATCGCGTTGTCCCTGCACTAGAACATATACTACGTAATGCTGTTGACCATGGATTAGAAACACCGGATCAACGTAAAACAGCTAATAAGCTTGCAGAAGGGCGGATCGATATTAATTTTTTCCAAGCGGGTTCTGAGATTGTAATAGAAATCTCGGACGATGGTGCCGGTATCAATATCGATTTATTACGTGCAAAGGCGATAGAAAGACAATTAATTACAAATTCGACAGAATTGTCTGACCAGGAAATGATTAATTTCATCCTGGAGTCGGGTTTTAGTACGGCGACCAATGTCACTCAGATATCAGGCCGCGGCGTAGGCATGGATGTTGTTAATAATGAAATAAAGCAACTGAATGGCTCTTTGATTATAGACTCAAAGCTGGGTAAAGGAAGTACCTTTACCATACGATTGCCTTTAACGGTATTGGTTAATCAGGCGTTGATGTTATCAGTAAACGATTGCAATTATGCGCTGCCATTATCGGGCATCGACCACATCACTCGAATTTCCTCCGGTGAGTTGAACAAAATGTTTTCCGACAATAACCGGATCTACGAATTTGCGGGCGAGAGCTATGACCTCATCGATGTCAATAAAATTTTACACGGTTTCCACCACAAGCAACTGGCGGAGGGCAGTAAGTGTCCTCTCATCCTCGCCCACAGCGGTGAACAACGCGTGGCGCTACACATCGATCTAATCATGGGCCGACAAGAAATTGTTATTAAATCGGTAGGTCCACAATTGAGTAGCCTCGCTAATATTTCCGGTGCTACCATATTGCCCAATGGTGGGGTCGCACTGATCTTAGATCTCAACAGTATAATTCGTAGTAATCATACTCTACAGCAAATGATCGATGCGGGTACGGTGCCCGTCGATATGGGTTCAGTAGTGGTTGAGGAAAAAACTCCATTGGTCATGATTGTCGATGATTCCATTACTGTGCGTAAAGTCACGGAGCGTTTATTAAAACGCCACGATTTCGATACCATCACGGCCAAAGACGGTGTTGATGCGCTGACCGTTTTACTTGAAGAGTTGCCCGATGTAATGCTGCTCGACGTCGAAATGCCAAGAATGGATGGATTTGAACTAGCAAATACAATGCGCAATGATGAGCGTCTGAAAAATATCCCCATAATTATGATAACATCACGAACCGGTGACAAGCACCGTGATCGAGCACTTAAGATTGGGGTAAACAATTACATGGGTAAACCCTACCACGAGCAAGAACTATTGGACAATATTTATGGCTTGATCAAGGGAAGCTCTGAGAAGGAAGTGTAGTTAAGTATGGTGGCAAAGAACATCGCAACTAAAGTTGCAGTACTTGCATCTTCGCCTGATCAACGTAAACAATTACAGATGGCGCTGAGTCAGAGTGGTTTCGACGTAGTTTTGAATGAAGCGGCGAGCAAGCATTTTATAAAAAAAATTTTATCGAACGATGCTGACATCGTTTTAATAAATGTAAGTGATAGCGATAGTGAAGAAAACGATGCTATCGTCGACGACATTTCCGCTGCGATAGAAATTCCTATTCTATTTAATGATTGCGGCCCAGAGGGCCGAAATGCCTTTAGTTCAGACGACGCATGGTTGGCTAAGCTCATTAGTAAGCTAAAGGAAATGGTTAATACGGATGATAATGCTACGCCACAAGACCTCAGTCCGGTGCCACACCCTATGGTGTCGCCACCGAGTCAAGCGAGAAGTCTACAGGGTATAGAGTTACCTACATTATCGGTCGATACTGAAGGACTGTTGTCGAGTAGCGGGGCGCCGGTCAGTGATATAACACAATATAATGTCTGGGTATTGGGTGCGTCGCTCGGAGGTCCGCAAGCCGTGCGACAGTTTTTGGCGACCATTGAGCCTGACCTACCGGTGACCTTTATCCTTGCCCAACATATTGGTGCAAATCATGTGGCATTGCTGGCCGAGCAATTGGATCGAGTGACTAAATTTAAGGTTTTACCCGGTCGCACTGGGCATAAAATTAGCCATCAAGAAGTTATTTTGACGCCTGCGGATAAACAACTGACCTTCACCGGAGATGGACATTTATCACTAAATCCATCGCCGCCTGCCGCTATCTATTCTCCGAGTATCGATAATGTGATGATTGAAGTCGCAAAGATATTTGGTGAGCGTAGTGGCACCATAGTCTTTAGCGGAATGGGTGATGATGGCGCCAAGGGTTGTCAATCCATCGCCGAAAGTGGTGGCGTAGTGTGGGCGCAAGATATTGCTAGTTGCGTGGTGAGTAGTATGCCTGATCATGCACGCAAGACAGGAACGGTAACATTTAGTGCAAAACCAGAAGACTTGGCGCGACATTTGTACCAGCACTACTATTGAGGTACGAGGTTCGAGGTACGAGGTTAAAGGTTAAAGGTTAAAGGTTCGAGGTTAAAGGTTCGAGATTAAAGATTTGTGATTAAAGATTAAAGGTCAGAGACTGAGGGTGTTGACATGTTAAATGAGAATACGATCGTTAGAAGCCAGTTGATTCCACTGGACAATATGCGTCTGATTTTACCTAATACGTCTGTGGCTGAAGTCATTAACTATGAAATTCCAGCAAAAATTGATGAACCGCCGACATGGTTTATGGGCCTATTGTGGTGGCGAGGCCTTGATATTCCATTATTGAAATTCGAGACACTAGCTTGTGGGAAATCAGTGAATGCCGGTAGACGCAGCCGAATTATTGTGATTAATGCAATTTCTACATCGGCTAAAAAATCTTTTTATGGAATTTTGACACAAGGTATCCCCAGACTTATGTCGTTGAATGCAGAGATTATTATAGATTCGCCAGAACAGAAACTCGAGTCGTTCGTGCTACGTAATACACTCATTGACGGAAATACGGCAATAATTCCCGACCAAGAAGCGATGGAAGCCGAACTCAATAAAATTGACATGCCTAGCAATACCTTGCAGTAATTAATGCGCCATAAGGTTAGTATTCGTCTGCAGCGCGTTTTTAAGGGTCACTTGCACTAACTAGTGCACATCCACTAACTAGTCTTGGCTGGCGATATTAATCCCTGCCAGGGCCGTATCTATCATTAAATCTATCTGCTCATCGTCAATAATGTATGGCGGCATAAAATAGATCACATTACCCAGTGGCCGCAATAATACGCCGTTTTTGAGGGCGTGTTGATACACCAATAATCCTCGACGTTCTTGCCAGGGATAAGGTTCGCGGGTTTTTTTATTCTTTACCATCTCGATAGCGGCAATCATACCGGTTTGACGAATATCGCAAATATGCGCATGTTCTGCTAAGGGAGCGAGTGTCGTACTCAAATGCCGGCTCAGCAGCGTATTGTTGTTTAGCGTGTCGTGCTGTTCAAATAAATCGAGACAGGCTAACGCTGCCGCACAAGCGAGTGCGTTGCCGGTGTAACTATGGGAGTGTAAAAATGCGTTGAGTTGCTCATAGTCGTCATAAAATGCATCGTAGACTTGGTTCGTCGTCATGACTGCAGACAGCGGTAAGTATCCGCCAGTGAGCCCTTTCGAAAGGCACATAAAATCGGGGCTGATATCAGCTTGTTCGCATCCGAACATCGTACCTGTACGGCCAAAACCTACTGCAATTTCATCCGCGATAAGATGCACCTGGAATTCGTCACAAGCTAGACGTAATAATCGCAAATATTCGGGGTCGTACATGCGCATGCCGCCGGCGCATTGCACTAAGGGTTCGATAATGACTGCACAGATTTCATCTGAATTTGTCGCCAAGGTCTCACGCATTTCAGAAAATATTCTAATCGCATAATCACGACTAGATTCGCCGGGTTCTCGATGATAATCATCGGGTGAGGTGACCGTAATGACGTCGAGTAATAGTGCTGCATAAGTATCCTTGTATAATCCGACATCACCCACCGACAATGCGCCTAACGTCTCTCCATGATAACTATTGCGTAGGTTAACAAAGCGTATTTTGCCTGGTTTGCCAACGTTTCGCCAGTAGTGGAAACTCATTTTGAGCGCGACTTCTACTGCCGATGAGCCATTATCTGCATAAAAACATTTTGATAGGCCGATGGGGGTGATATCTACGAGGCGTTCCGCTAATCGTATGGCGGGTTCGTGGCTAAAGCCGGCCAGAATCAAATGTTCTATCTGTTCTAGTTGCCGCACAATAGCCGCATTAATGTACGGATTACTGTGTCCAAAAAGGTTGACCCACCAGGAACTGATGGCATCAAGATAGCGCTTACCGTCAAAGTCCTCTAACCATATCCCTTTGGCTGATTTTATGGGTATCAGCGGCAGGGTTTCATGATCCTTCATCTGTGTGCATGGGTGCCACAAGACGGACAAATCTCGTTTTATAACCTCTTCGTTATTTTTATCTACGTTTTTCATAACAATATATAGGTTAGCGTGGCCGTGATCGACCAAAATAAATAAAGTGTCAATTCGTTCTAATCTTAGTCTTTGTGATTTCCAACAAGTTCGGATTGGCATACAGGATTGTTCTATAGACCCGACTTTAGGTAAAAAATGGGTTTTGCGCCCTTTCAGGGTATCATTATTTTCATTTTTGATATAAGAAAACAACTTGGCGCTAAATCGCGGGCATAAAAAAGCGGTCTTGGGGAAAGACCGCCAATAATCATCACCGTATGAGGGAGGTAAACAGTAATGACCGTATACTAATATTTAGTCTTCAATTTAGAATTAGTCAAGGT
>JBGMRO010000105.1:0-9663 GCA_048061555.1 Thiohalomonadales bacterium
GGTGAAATCACCGTCGGTGACAAAAAAAAGATGTTGCGGTTTCAGTGGGACCCAGCAAAATGCGCAGCATTTCCTATGATCTATCATAAACAATGTCTACCCAATTCCTTGACTAGACTGGTGTTTTCTCTCTGTGAATTGGATGAAACGAGAGTGGACGGAGGTAAGCTATTACCGTTGTCAGTCAAAATAGAACCCGTTTAAATGGGCGCTGATATACATCGTTATGTGACACAAATAACCATGACAGAGATTGAAACAAAAAATCTAAGGATATTGAAACAACGTTGGCCAGACTTATGGGCAACTATAGTAAATGCCAACGATGATTTAGAAATCGCCTGGATCGAAGATGGACCGCAATCCACACTTATTGTAAATGGTATTCATCTGAGTAGCTGTTTCGATCGACAAAAAGAGGCGGCATTACAGGCAAGTTTGATTCCTGAATCCAGCAAAATTGCGTGGGTATATGGCTGTGGGTCGGGTGATTTACCACGAGTACTACTTTGTCGAGAGAATTTGCTGGCGCTCAATGTGGTGTTGTTGAATAAATTTGTATTTCGTGAAAGTCTAATCTACTTTGATCACAGCGATTGGATGAACGACCCTCGTACATTAGTCTATTTAGCCTCTAGCCAGAAAGGGCTGCAAGCACCCTTATGTTCCTCTTCGGCATGTTTACGTATTGCTGAGCTTACTGCAGAAAGTATTCGTGACCAGGTTGTACTCGAATTGGCGACACCTTATATTAATCGACGAATGCACGAGAATAAAATTTTCAAGCAACAAATCGAAGAGAATAGAGAGTATTTTGATATTGATGCCGATATATCCGAATTATTTGATACTAAATTCAATGCGACATTCTACGTTGTTGGTGCCGGTCCTACACTTACTGATAATTTTGATTATCTTAAAAATAGATGGGCAGACGGGATACTGATTACCGTCGACGCTGCACTTAAGCCGTTACTGGAAAATAACATTGTGCCAGACTATGTGCTTAGTGTTGATCCGATGCGGATTTCTGTTTATCCATTTCTTGATATTGAACCCGAAAATATGAAAACCATATCGCTAGTCTATTTTCCAGTCGTGCAAAGAGATGCATTGAAAAACTGGCAGGGTAAGCGTTACATCGCGTGTTCAAAAAGCCCAATGTATGAAGACGTTCGTCGGATATATTCAATAAGTCCATTGTTCGCGGCAGGTTCTGTTTTGCATCCTGCCGTAGATCTTGCTGTTAAAATGGGCGCAAAGAATATTGAGTTATTTGGTGCCGATTTTTCTTATCCCAAGGCTAAATCACATGTGTCAGGCGCATTGTTTGCGCAAAATGTCGATGGGCAAAGTGTGCGATCATGGGTGCGCAATGGCGAGGGTCAAAACGTGGCAAGTATACCTAATTTGATCGGTTATTTACGTGATCTTGAAAATTATATTGCTGACCATCTCGATGTAAATTTTAAGAATAGCAGCCGCGAAGGTGCGATGATTAAAGGGGTTGATTACATTGCGCCTACAATACCATGAGCAGAGTAGAGAATTCCTCCGTCTATTATACCGAAGTCATCGAATCGTTTCGTTTAGGTCGGGAAGGGCAAGGTAGTGCCGCATTAAGGAATTTGATCAATTTGATATTGCCCACATTGGAAAAGCATAAGGCGGAAATAGCTCAAGATGATATTCTCTTACTGTCTAGTATAATTGCCGCACAGGAACGGGGTGACTATCTCTATGTGGCAGATTTGCTTGAATACCAATTCCCAAGATCTATATTTGGTAAATTAATAGCGATACGATAGAGTTGTTGATAGGCACTAACTTGCTTCGGCTAACAATTTTTTTGCTGGTTCATGGTCGGGATCTTTTTCTAATATGTAGTTCATAGCCCATGCTGCTCCTTCCTGAGATCCAAGTTGAGAATAGAGTTTGCCTAGCTTGAACATGGATTGTAAATCGTCGGGTGTCAATAGTAAATAATCTGTAAAGAGATTTATAGCCTGCTCAGTTTCGTTCATCAGACTGAGCATTTCAGCTAAGGGTGGAATGAATGTTGAGGATATTTCTGCAAGTTGGGCTAGAGTCTGCATGGTTAACGATTTATCGTTATTAGCCATGTGAAGAGAAAGTAGTCGTTTTAATGCTTCAAATTTAAACGGACCTTCAAGCATAGATTCATAACAAGATTTCGCGTCAGCACCAGCTTCGTTTAGTTCTAATAGATAGGCCTCGGTAATTTTCTTCAAATGCTTTATTTTATCCTTGTCATGATGTAATCCCAGCGCGCGACAAATCGAACGAAGTCCGTCGATATTTTTTTGAAGCAAATACTCTGCGGCCTTTGCGTGTATTCCATCTAAGTTGGTCCTGTTTTCTATGCTAGCTGTTAAATGACCTTCCATGTCCAATAGTTTTAGTTCCTGTTGTTTTTCCAAATTTAAAAATCGTTCTTGGATATCGTTAGATGATTCTTGCACTAATTGACGGTGGTTGCTTTTCCATTGAAGTGCACGGCAAAACTGTTGATCGGTTTCCCATCGATGCAAAAGTTGATCTAGGTTTTTAGTTTCATTTTCTTCTTCCAGTCGCAGCAGAACGTCGGTTCGCGCCATGTTTAATACACCCAGCAATTCATTAATAGTTTTTAGGTAGGCTTGATAATATGTTCTACCCGCGAGTTCCTCTTCTTTTCGAGTTCGCGCAATATCCGTATTCTCGCGAATTATTGCGATAAAATTCTGGATGCGGTAACGTTTAATAAAGTCACTGGCGTTAGCATGTTTCGAATTTACTATTTCTTCTATATAATCCATTTTTTTCTTGTACTTAAGTTCATCTGGTTTTGTTGATGCGGTATATATTTTGTCATTGTATGACAATGCTTGTGAAGCTAGTTTACTAATGAGCGCTAATTCCACAAGCATAAAATCAATTTCTTTCGTCACCTCGTTGTAGTGATGATTGCGATTTTTATGATTGCTGAGGGGTATGTATTGCTGAATAGTAGTGGCCGCGGGTTCGCTCAAAGGCTCAATTACAAGTGCCTCGAGAGAAGAATGAACGATATTGTCCAATTTCATCGCATCGACTGACGGATTAATAGTGCTGCACCCCCGCTTCGCGGCAACATCTGCCATTTTACGCAATTCTTCTGCCGCTTGTAGGTACTGATTTATGGTATCTGCACTTTTACCAGAATTCGTTATTGTTTGAAATATCCCTATCATCGGCATTGGGCCTGCATCACTCTCTGTGGATTCCTTGGCATGGGTGTAGCCGTTTGGACTAAAACAAAAGTCGACTCCCAACAATATAATTTGTTGGAATCCCATTTCAAGGAGCAATAGATAGGTACTGTTGGTTACTGTCGGGCAACCCAAATCAATGGAGTCGGGTTCTTTCTTAGTTTTCCATGGATAACAAAGGCCAATATGGGCCTTACGACCTTGCCACAACGACAGTAATTCGGGATTAAGGTAATGACCGTTAACTAGCAGAGTATGATCTTGGAAGGCATGGATATCCTTGCTGACAACTAAATTGTAAGGGTATGGGTCTACTGAGACGATAATGTCTGGGGTTATATTATTTGCTATGAGGAATCGACAGATGCGTGACACAGCGGCGATGAGGACTTTCCCACGATTTTTTTTGATCCATTTGACGTGAGTATCCAACGAAGGGCCGCCCGCGAGTAACACGGCGGTTTTGCCGCAGAACTTGTTTTTAAGTTTTGCCGCCGAAACTTGATTGTCCGCAATATTTTTTAATTGAATGTTGGTACGAGTATGCACAGTATAGGTATTTTTAATGGTCCATATAAATTGTTCAAAAATACTATTTACTTGCCTCCATACAGTCTGGTATTCGAGGTAAACGGCGTTTTTAACCGCTTGGGAGCGATGCAAGGAAATGTTATCATGGAACATAAAACGTTCGGCGATTGGCGATTCCAGAAACTCCTTTATTTTGTCCACGGTTATTATATCGAATCTAGATTGTTTGCCGATTGTGGCATGCATATCCAGTCTCTGAATAACTTCAGGTAACTCAGCAAATACGTAATGGGAGCCTTCCGGCACCCCCACTTGATTGATCCACTTTGGCAGTAGACCGCTATCCGTTCCTACGATGATATGGAGTTTATTGGGCTCAAATAAATGTTCATATTGGCGGGAAAACACAGATGCTGAACTACTTGATTCGAATGTTTTACCATTGATTAATAACAAATATTGATCGCCAAACTGGTTTGTATGAAATTCCCCGAGCGATTTAGCTTGTGTCTGTTTCACCATGAGTACCTTTTGCTATTTGTATACATCGCATAAATCTACTTTAGTAGCATTTTACGCGCCATAAAACTATTAAAACTCATTTTTCATTTAGTCAATGTCAAAAATTAGATCTAGTTCACAATTAAACATAAAGGTTTTGTATCGGCTGCCGTTAATAGTTGCAAGCTTGAAAAACATCGTACATTGTCCGAAGTTTTATAACCGATCAAGCATTTTGTTCGTGGGATCAGGATGAATATCCCCGCAAAAAGGAATTTACAGAAGTATCAGAATTAGATATTAAGGAGAGAATCTAATGGCTTTAAGTATCAATACCAATATCATGTCGCTGAATGCCCAGCGCAATCTCACCAATACTCAGTCTGCGATGGCAGTTTCTCTACAACGCCTATCATCGGGGTTGCGTGTAAATAGCGCCAAGGATGATGCTGCAGGCCTGGCTATCGCGGAGCGCATGAATGCCCAAGTACGCGGCTTAACGGTGGGTATACGCAATGCCAATGACGGAATCTCACTAGCCCAGACGAGCGAAGGTGCATTGGGTAGTGTTACCGAATCCTTACAGCGTATGCGTGAACTGGCTATACAGGCCGTTAATGGGACCAATTCTACCACCGATCGCGCCAGTTTGGATTCTGAATTTCAGGCATTGGATACCGAGCTTAGTCGGGTTATCAACGGCACGACCTTTAATGGCATATTTGTATTGGCAGGGGGTGCAGGGTCCACCGTATTTCAAATTGGTCCCGACGCTGGTACAAATAATCAAGTCACGGTGACGACCACAAACATGTCAGCAGATTCGTCTATTACCGCGATTAATTCTTCTTCGGTGACGACCACTGGCAATGCCAGTACCGCTATAGCCCGAATAGATACGGCCTTGGATACGATTAATTCTGAACGTGCTACCCTGGGCGCGGCACAGAGTAGTATCGAATCCGCGATACGAAGTCTTTCTGCCACCCGAGAGAACACCGCAGCGGCACGTGGACGGATTATGGATGCTGACTTTGCCATGGAAACGGCGAGTTTGACGCGAGCTCAAATTCTCCAACAGGCAGGTATATCCATGCTGGCCCAGGCTAATCAATCACCACAAATCGTATTGTCATTGTTACAGGGGTAATCCAATAGTAGCTTACGGCCTTCGTAAGCTACTATTGCTAGTCAAAACAAAGGTCTGATAGACAACCGACGATGGTATTACTGCATTATAACGCTTAAATCTATTCAAAAAACCAATTCCAATATTGACCAGGGATTGTCATTTCTGTGCTTATCCTCAATTTGAAGAATAAAGTTTCTACCTGCCTGGACGTTACAGACACTGGGAGCGGTAAATACTAATCGCCATTTATTGGTATATCCGCTAATTAGAATGACTGCGCCAGGGTGGCTGACTAAATGACTTGCGCAGTAGATTAGGAGTATAGCTCATGGCTATAAGTATAAACACCAATGTAATGTCTATGAATGCTCAGAGAAATTTGGGTAGAACTCAAAGTTCCATGGCAACGTCTCTGCAACGTTTGTCTTCGGGTTTACGGGTAAATAGTGCCAAAGATGATGCTGCGGGTTTGGCAATTGCGGAACGCATGAATTCACAAGTTCGTGGTTTGACCGTCGGTATACGAAACGCCAACGATGGTATTTCACTATCTCAAACAGCCGAGGCCGCATTAGGCAGTGTCACAGAATCATTGCAACGTATGCGGGAACTCGCGGTACAAGCGGTCAATGGCACCAACTCTACCACTGACCGAGCCAGTCTGGATTCAGAATTTCAGGCCCTGGACACGGAATTAACGCGAGTCATTAATGGAACAGAATTCAATAATATAGCGATATTATCCGGCGGTGCTGGCCAAACGACGTTTCAGATTGGAGCGAATACTGGTGTCAATAACCAGATATCGGTAACCACTACAAATATGGCTACTGATGGTACTATTACAACCATTAACTCGGCGGCGGTAACGACGGCTGCAACTGCTTCAGCCTCTATAGCGAGTATAGACGCGGCGCTAACTAAGGTTAATACTGAGCGTGGTACTTTGGGTGCAGCGCAAAGTTCTATCGAGTCGGCGATACGAAGTTTGTCTGCCACACGTGAAAATATCTCTGCTGCTCGAGGACGTATCATGGATGCGGATTTCGCGGTTGAAACATCCAACCTGACCCGCACGCAGATCTTGCAACAGGCGGGTATCGCTATGCTTTCGCAAGCAAACAGCGCTCCGCAAGTCGCACTGTCTCTATTGCAGTAATTTATTTAGTAGAATGTGGTGGCCAGGGTATTCATATATCCTGGTCACATTTCTTAATGATCTATAGATGAGAAAGGGGGACAATGCTTATGTCCGCCAACATGAATACTCAGGGTGTAGTCTCAATTAATACGAATCGAGTTAACCCAGTATCCAAGGTGGCAACGTCAGCAGAAGTAAATTCCAAGGATGTCGATTTATCTTTGCCCGATGCCAAGCCAATCAGGTCGGTTAGTGATGCTGAAAAAGTTCAGCCATCAGAAGGTTCTACGCTTAACAATCTCAAGCGTGCAGATCCAGACATAACTCAGGATATTCTCGACATTAATGATTATGTGCAAAATACGCAGCGTAGTCTAAATTTTAGTGTCGACGAAGAGTCGGGAAAAACGATTGTGAAGGTTATCGATACGGAAACGAAGGAGACTATTCGACAAATTCCGTCTGAAGAAATCGTTACGATGGCCGAGCAGATTCGCAAGTATGCATCAAAAAGCGGCAACCTCTTTGAAGCCAAGGCTTAAGTCTATAACATAGAATATCTTTTACCTTGGTAAAAGGTATCTGGTGTAGGACTGATAGCAAGCCTATCCTGTCTCGTTATGCTAATTATCCTAAAAAATCAACGGCATCGAATATCGACTTGCGTTTGATACCTCCCTTTAGTCGTAGATTATTCTAGGCGCAGGTTTGTTAATTATAATTGTTCTGAACCCTACCCGGTGAGCCTCTCATTATCTGTTTATTTTTAACAAATTACAGAATATTAATTAATTTCTTCGCGCTGCCGATATAGTTATTAATAGCTCGCAGACAATTCCCTAACCCAGGACATCGAGATAGAGGGTATAAATGGCAATGTCGATATTTCGGCATTAATTTAGAAGATTAGTATTTTATATAGTGGGAAGGTTATGGCGATTACCTCGGCTGGCGTCGGTTCCGGATTAGACATTGAAAGTTTAATAACCGGATTGATGTCGATAGAACGCAGGCCTCTGCAGTTTCTTGAGCAACGGCAGAGCGAAACTAAGTCACAGATTAGTGCCATCGGTAAGTTGAGCAGCGCAATATCGGATTTCAAGTCTTCGATGGGTGCATTAAAGAGTCTCTCCTCTTTTGAAATCTATACCGCGACCTCTTCTGACGATACGGTCTTTACCGCCACTGCGGATTCGCAGGCCGCTGCCGGTAGTTACAACATCGATTTTTCAAATAATGGCAGTAACCAACTTGCTGTTGCCCATAAAGCGCAATCTGCCTTTTTTACTGATACAACTACAAGCACCGGGGCTGCGGGGAATATAACGATCAATCAGGCTGCCTTGGGTCAGTCATTTACCGTAGCCATTGGTAGCGGGACCGATAGCCTAGAAGATATTCGCGATGCGATAAACAATGCACCCGATAATATCGGAGTTTCTGCGACCATAATCTCTGTCGATAGCGGTAGCAGAATAATCTTGAGTTCCGACGACACCGGTACCGATAGCAGTATGACTATAACGGATAGCTCCGGTGTCTTGGGGTTTACGGATTACACCGTGGCGCAAGATGCTGTATTTCAGGTCAACGGTAATACAGTGACAAGTCAGACGAATACGAACGCAAATGCTATTCAGGGTGTGACCATTAATTTGACGACTCTTGGGGCAGCTGGTTCTAGTCAAACATTGGTAGTTGCTAACGATACTGCTTCCGTGACTGAATCGGTGCAGGGTTTTGTGGATGCCTATAATACCTTTGCGGGTGCGATGTCAAAATTAGAGACTGGCGAATTAAAGGGTGATCGTTCAATTTCAAGAATCGAATCGCGTATTCGCGGTATCTTTAATACCGCACCAACGGGTCTTTCGACTAGCCTAGGTTATTTGTCTGAAATCGGCATTACTACAACCAGTACCGGCGATTTAAGCCTAGATACCGATAAACTCGAAAAACAACTCGCTCTAAATTTTTCCGGTGTTTCAGAATTATTGGCCAATGATGCCGAGGGCTATGTCTATCGTCTGGAAGATATGGCGACCGAATATTTGGCCATCGATGGCCTAATCGACGGTAAAAAAGACATGCTTGAAAGTCGTTCAGACGATCTTGATTCGGGTATTCTCCGAGCCGAGTACCGGTTAGAGATCATCGAGAAGCGTTTTCGTACACAATTTACGGCCTTAGATGGCCTCGTGGCGAATCTTAGTGCAACGGGTAATTTTCTGTTTCAACAATTAGGTAATTTGCCGGGAAGTTCGCGTAACTAATATAGGTAATATATTTAGTTACCTTCAATTGAATAAAACCAAGAGGAGCAGGCATGAAATCTGCTGGAATTAAAGCGTATAATAACATTTCTGTACATACCGAGGTAAACCAGGCGAGCCCCCATCGCCTGATACAAATGTTGATTAATGCCGCTATCGGAAAAATTGCGGCCGCAAAAGGTTATATGAATAACAAAAAAATCGCGCAAAAGGGCGAGCAAATCGGTACTGCGATCTCTATCATCGATGGTTTACGCAGTAGCCTGGATAAAAGCGTCGGTGGTGAAATTGCGCTGAACCTAGACAATTTGTACGAGTATATGATCGATTGCCTCACTGAAGCCAACATAAATAATGACCCGGCAAGACTCGATGAGGTTATTACACTGCTTAAACCTATCAAAGAAGCGTGGGATGCAATACCTGAGGATATACAAAATGATTTCACTGAAAGCTCGGCACAGAAGTCAGCAGCTGGTTAGCGGTCACGGTTTCGAACCATAGTGGATAAAATGGATCAACAGTCTGATCAAGCGTGGGCTTCAATATTAAGCCAAAGTGACAAAATGTTGGAATTGGCAAATAACGGCGAATTCGAAAATTTGGTAGACCTTGAGGTCAGCCGGTTATCAAAAATTAAGGAAGTCTTTCAGCAACATGAAGACTATGCCGCGAATGACTATGTCAAAAATGGCATTTCGAAAATATTGAAAATTGATGCAGAAATACAAGAAAAATGTCGGGTAGAGCAAGCAGGCCTGCTCAAACAGATTAAATCTTTGAATACCGGCAAAAATGCGACATCTGCTTACCTAGATAATTCCAAGTAGAATT
>JBGMRO010000106.1:0-9620 GCA_048061555.1 Thiohalomonadales bacterium
GTGAATCTAGGGGGGTACAAAATCGCAAATACCCGCTAAACTGATGATCAGTATCCATTAAAAGGTGTTACGGTGCAAAGACAACAGCAAATTACCGCGTGGTTGCATAAAATTTTACCCACGCAAGACTACTCTTGTGAGCCTGCCTCTAGCGATGCAAGCTTTCGACGCTATTTCAGGATCGAGTATCAACAAGCAGGCAAACACATTAGTCAGATTTTGATGGATGCACCGCCCGATAAAGAAGATAGTGAACCCTTCATCAGCGTGGCGCAGCTCATGGAGCAGCGCGGTATTAATGTGCCGAAAATTATCGCCCAGGACTTGGCATTAGGTTTTTTACTGTTAACCGATTTAGGCAATGATCAGTATCTTGGCCAGATTCGCGAAGATAATGTCGATCGTTTGTATCAAGATGCATTAGACGCCTTGTTTTTACTGCAGAAGAGTGCGCTACCGGATAATAGTGCGATACCGCCTCCGTATGATAATGCCTTGCTCATGCGTGAAATGGCGTTGTTTCCAGAGTGGTATGTAGATACCCATTTGAACGTGCGCTTGTCGGATATTCAACAGGTCAAATTACAAGCGGTCTTCGAGAGCCTGAGTCAATCGGCCTTGGCGCAACCACAGGTATTAGTACATAGAGATTTTCATTCTCGAAATTTGATGTTGACCAAAACACAGAATCCGGGTGTTCTCGACTTTCAGGACGCAGTGATCGGCGCAGTCAGTTATGATCTGGTGTCCTTATTGCGTGATTGTTATATTAGCTGGCCACGCGCACGGGTCGAGACATGGGCGCTGAAATATCTACAGCGATGTCAGCTCGCCGGCATTATCCCCAGTACAGATGAGGCGATACTATTACGCTGGTTTGATTGGATGGGGGTGCAACGGCACCTTAAGGCGATAGGCATATTTGCACGTCTCAATCACCGTGATGGTAAGCCCGGTTACCTACAGGATATACCGCGTACGCTGGCCTATGTTACTGACGTGACGGGTCGTTATAACGAATTGAACCCACTGCACGAGATATTGAGTCAATTACCGCCGATGGATGGCAAAGAAAAAAGCGCATGAAGGCCATGATCTTAGCTGCGGGTCGAGGGGAACGCATGCGCCCCTTGACCGACAAGACGCCAAAACCCCTATTGCAAGTCGCACAGAAGGCGCTGATCGAATATCACATCGAGGCCTTGGTACGTGTGGGCATCAGTGAATTAGTGATTAATCACGCTTGGCTGGGGAGACAGATAGAGGCTTATCTTGGCGACGGTAGTCGATATGGCGCCAAAATAAGATATTCCGATGAGGGCACCGCGCTTGAGACGGGTGGTGGTATTTATAGGGCGCTGCCGCTATTAAAAGATGATCACTTTTTGGTGGTGAATGGTGATATTTTCACCGAATTTCCGTATCAAGAGTTGCTGGATAAACCCTATTCGAATGAATTGCTGCACTTGGTCATGGTGCCAAACCCAAAACACAATCCGAACGGAGATTTTTGCCTTAGCCCTGACGGTAGGCTGCAATCCGAAGGCCGGCCGAGTTACACATTTTCTGGTATCGCCGCCTATGACCCCGCCGTTTTTGAGGACTGTGTGCCGGGCAGTTTCCCCTTAGCGCCATTATTGCGTGCGGCCATGTCAAAAAACCGCGCGACGGGACAATTGTACGAAGGTTTATGGACCGACGTAGGCACACCGGAAAGGCTGCAGCAGATCAATTCCTAGCAAAACATAGCGACAAAAGAGATATATATAGCTATAGTTATTAGTAATTTCTATTACATTTTCAAATAAAATATTCTAAAAACAATAACGTAAGTATTTTTCCAAAACGTAGCGGAGGGGCCTACGAAATTTCTTACGTATTGTGGCGCAGCAGACGGAGCTCATGTTAGACTTTGACTAACTAAATAGCCTTATGTAAGGTTAAACGTAAGCCAATTGTAGATAAAGTTGTAAAAAATGGAAACGCAAGGGATTGAATTTACCGGGGGGCCACAATGATTAGAGTATCTATAGTAGACGACCACGAATTAGTGCGAAAAGGTATACTGCGTATTTTGTCGGATGTACCAGAAATTGAGGTCGTCGCCGAGGCGGGCAGCGGCGAAGAGGCCGTGCAAATGGTGCGGCAACACAAGCCCGATGTCGTCCTGATGGACGTCAACATGCCAGGTATTGGTGGTTTTGAAGCTACCCGGAAACTGATACAGATGTATCCGGATCTAAAGGTTATTGTAGTGACTATACACGTCGATGATCCATTTCCATCCCGAATGTTACAAGCGGGGGCGGTCGGTTATCTGACTAAGGGTTGTGCGGTCGATGAAATCATTAGTGCAATCAAAGAAGTCTATTCTGGACGCCGCTATATCAGCGCAGACGTCGCGCAGCACCTAGCCCTGAAGCTTATGCCTGGCGGTGACGCATCGCCGTTCGATTCCTTGTCACCACGCGAATTACAGGTGATGTTAATGCTGACCCAGGGCACCAAGGTACAAGAGATTTCGGACAAATTATGTCTAAGTCCAAAGACAGTAAGTACCTATCGTCACCGATTGTATGACAAATTAGGGGTAAATTCCGACGTCGCCCTAACGCGTCTAGCGATGCGCTATGGCGTGGTAGACGATGCTATGGAGAACAGCATGGCGATGTCAACCTGAACCCTTCTTTATTATTACCGTATTTATTGATATATACACTAACCCCGGCTAGTCGAACGAGTCGGGGTTTTTATTGTCAAAGGCTGTAGAAACATGTCAATTGGAGTAAGTCTTATATTATAGATCTACTTTGCCGCCTAGATTGGAGCCGCGCTTGAATTTCCCAAATATCCTTCCCAGCGATCGACTCAGTCGATCCAATATGCTAACGACAACACCACTACCGTTTTTACTGCTTTGTTTCTTATTGTTAATTCCGCTGCAAGCTATTGCCAAACCGGTAGATTTTCAACTGGCGAGTCTCGATGGTAAACAAGTCAAACTCTCGGACTATCGAGGAAAGTGGGTGGTGGTAAATTACTGGGCAACCTGGTGTCCGCCTTGTTTGCGGGAAATACCCGAGCTCATTACGTTTCACGAAGATCACAAAGACAAAGACGCACTCGTGCTGGGGGTGGCCATCGAGGATATCAAGCTACCCGAATTAAAAGAGTTTGTTGATGAGTATTTTATCAATTATACCGTTTTGCGCATGAAACCCGCGCCTAGAAGTGAGTTGGGTATCATCACCGGCCTACCGACATCATTTTTGATATCGCCAGAAGGAGAGGTTGTCGCGCAGCAGATAGGGCCGGTTTCCGCCAAGTTGATCGAAGAATTTATCGCAGAGACGCTTTCCGAAAGCAAGGGTAAACAAGACGATATAAAAAAACTAACCAGCCCTAAAGCTAGCACGCAGTCGAAGTAGATTTAAATGCAATGTACTAAATGTATTATTTCGGGAAGGGTACAAGGTGTCTATTATCGTGGGTCTGCGCGAAAGCAGGCGCAGGCACTGGGCCTAACCGGCTTTGCGAAAAATTTAGCCGATGGTTGTGTTGAGGTGTTAATCTGTGGTGATCCAGAGGCGCGGGAATCATTGCAAAATTGGCTCGCCATGGGGCCGCAATACGCAGAAGTCACGGCGGTACAGTGTGAAACCGTTGAGCTAGACGCGCACCAGATTCCAGGTAGTTTTACCACTGCTTAGATCGCACAGCCTAAAAATATTACAATTTTCTCGCCAAGGTCAAGCCATCTCCGATTGGTACCAAACTAATCTCGACACGATCGTCGTTTTTAATAAACGTATTAAATGCACGGATGGCTACCGTGCTTTCCTGTTGGTCGGCGGTATCGATCACGGAGCCACCCCATAAAATATTGTCGATCGCAATAAGACCACCAGATTTCACTAATAACAAACACTTTTCATAATATTCTAATTGATTTTCTTTGTCCGCATCAATAAATGCAAAATCAAAACTGGCACTATCGCCTTTTTCTATGGCTGTATTCAATGTGTCCAGTGCGGGTGCTAGGCGTAGATCAATCTTGTCGGCGACACCGGCCTGTCGCCAATACGGTTTGCCCACTGAAGTCCATTCTTCACTAATATCGCAAGCCAGCAGGTAACCCTCTTGCGGCAATGCCAGCGCCATCGACAAGGCGCTATAGCCTGTGAAGGTACCAATTTCTATGATACGTTTGGCGGCGATGAGTTTAATGAGTAAGGCCATAAACTGCGCCTGGTCCGGCGAGATCTGCATAATGCTCATCTCGAGTTTGCTGGTCTCAGCACGTAATTGTTGTTGTTCGTCAGTCTCTCGTAATGACACATCTAAAAGGTAGTTATATAAGGGTTCGTCTAACGTAATGCTGGGTTTGGCCATGATTCGTCTCGAATTCTTGTAGTAATAATTAGAAGCTAGCAGTTTTATTGCTAGCATGAGTAATGATTAATTCTGCCGCAACTCAGTGCGACATTACACGGGTCTGGTGGTTTCGTGCAAGTGAGATTGTGTTTATATTACCTACATAGCGCATGGGTATCGCAAATCCAGGAGTCCTTGGCGAGTATGCGGAAATCGATTGTGAGACCGAGTTTTTGACTCTTTCTAGATGTTGGTATATTGTCCGCTATTTTCTATTGGCAAAAAATTAAACTGTTGAGAGGGAATAATGAGGGTACTAAGGCGAAATATTTTTTCAAACGGCGCAGGTATTTTTTTTATATTTTTATGTGGCCTAAGTACGGTACTTGCGGACGAGGCGGGTGAAGTGCAGGATATGAGTGATCCGTTGGCGGTTTATACGCAAGCAGGTATCGGTTATACAGACAAAGGATTGAATATAAAAATAGGTAAATCTTATGATTCAGGTCAAGCCGACGTGATGGCAATGAATGTGATCGAAATCAAAGGGATTTACGGAGACACTTTGGGTACCAGGGACAACCTTAACGATAGCGCTGATATAATTCGTTTTAGAAATTTCTCGGTCGATACGAAGACCGGGCAGGGCACACAAATTGATGCGGAATTTAATCTGAACAATGACGCCGGTTCGGCTTCTTATGCTTTTATTCAGTCGTTACCTAAAAAAGGCCGTTTTCAGTTCTATCCGTTTGCGGGTGCCGGTCTGGCCGTCGCTAATAATGTCAATAAGCATTCTTTGTGGGGCGGTGCCAATAGTCCCAGTGGATTTAGTATTCCCGGTGTATATGCGTTGATCGGTATGTATAGTAAAGTGACCATTACTGAAGAAATCTGGTTTAACTATAATCCCGTCTGGCTAACCTCGCTAAGTGGCTCTGAGGGTTATACCAACAATACCTATGGCGTGGGAGAGGACTCTGTCTTTACCCATGAAATAGCACTAAGTTATCAACTAAATCCCCAAATGAATATCCGCTACTTCGGCAACTGGAGCGAATTAACAGATTTTTCTGATGGCGATCAGCGCATAGAGTTTAACTATCAATTATGATTATTCAGCTGCGCCAGTTACACATACCCGGCTGATTAGCCTCGTTCCCACGCTCCGCGTGGGAACGCCTACGTGCTAAGACGGCATGTAACTGCCCTGTATAAATATCGATGCTTTTCGACAGCCAGTCTTAAGTGTGAGAACGCAGAACACTACGCTTTACACACCGAATAATAACCACTAGACTGACGCTGCTCGGCAAAATACTGCCTTATTATTGCAACTTTTGTCAGTGTAATAATTGACCTCATAAATTAAAATAATATGCAAGTCATCACCATGACTCATACACGCCCATCCATTCGCCTAAAATATTTTGCTTTTAAGCTTATAGCCATGAGCTGTTTGCCTCTACCGGTAAACACTTTTGCTGGCGATTTAAGCTTTTCCCAGGCGTGGCAACTTCTGCAGAGCAATAACGATGGTTTGGCCGCCAGTAAAGAAAACAAAGCGAAATCGATATATATGCAGGAGGCCGCAAAGGCGATGTTTTATCCCCAGATCGATCTCAAGGGCGGATATACTCGACTCAACGATAATGTTAGCTTGGCGCCGTCGCAACTCTTTGAGGCCATGCCGGCCGGTGAAAGCCTCGCAGAATTTTTTGCTACGCTGGGTCCTACAGCAGGGACCCTGGATGATGCGTTTACCGCGCGAATTGCAGACCAGGATGTGCTCACCGCATCGTTGAGTCTGCTATGGCCGATCTATACCGGCGGGCGTATTCTCGCCGCGCAAGATATTGCGGCAGGACAACTGATGGAAGCGGAGTACTTGTTGCGTTTCAAACAACAGATCTTGTTTGAAAGATTGGTTAAATTTTATTTTGGTGTTGTATTGACTAGTCAGGTATTACTAGCCCGCACCGATACGGAACAAGGTTTGTCAAAGCATTTGCATCATGCGCAAAAACTGGAACAGCAAGGCCAAATACCGCGTGTAGAGAGACTCAAGGCCGAGGCTAGTCACGCTAAGGCAAAAGTCGAAAAGAACAAGGCGCAACGCACGCTCGAAGTAGCCCAAATCGCACTGCGACGATTGCTACATGCGGACGCAGGTATTAATCCCATTAGCCCATTATTTATTAATGATGCTATGCCACCATTGGCTCCGCTGAGCAAAGCGACCTTGGAAAATCACCCCGGCCTAGGGGTATTAAAAGCGAAACAGACACAGGCACAGGGTTTGGTTGAGGTCAAACAAGCGGCCTATTTACCTGAGGCATTTTTATTTGGTAACTACAACGTGTATGAACAGGAGACTCTCGCTGCTGAATTAGCACCTGACTGGTTGGTGGGCATAGGGTTGAAAATGCCCTTGCTGAGTCGCAGTGGTCGCTCTGGAAAACTACAAGCTGCTAAGAGCACCCTGATTAAACTAGATTTGTTAAAAGCACAGGCGAGAACTGACCTGGGCCTATTGGTTGAGAAAACCTGGCGCGAGGCGCAAATCGCGCAAGAGGAATATACCGGCCTTGCGATTAGTCTGGAGCTCGCTCATGAAAGCATCCGCATGCGAGAAGTGGCGTTTACCCAAGGTTTGTCGACTTCATTAGAGGTGATAGACGCGCAATTATTTCTGGTTAACGTAAAAACGCAGCGACAGGCGGCAGCCTATGAATACGTATTGTCACTGGCGCGCCTACTGGCCTTAAGTAATCAAATGATACAATTTTCGGATTACCAGAAGAAGGGAATACTATGAGTAAACAACTCTCCATACTGACCTGGCTTGTGGTTTTGGTATTGTTGGTGCTCGTTGTGCAGTCATTCTGGCAGGCCTACCGGCCCATTATCCAAAGCTTGCAAGGGCAGATCGAAGCTCGCCAGTACAACATTTCGTCCAAGGTCCCCGGACGTATCAACCAGGTGTTGGTGGCACGGGGAGATCAGGTTCTAAAGGATCAACTGATTTTTACCCTACTCAGCCCGGAATTAATGGCGAAGCTGGAACAAGCCAAGGCAGGCAGTGAAGCGGCCGCTGCGATGGCGCAGGAAGCGGACAAAGGGGCAAGGAAACAACAAGTCAAAGCGGCTAAAGATAATTGGGAGAAGGCGCGAGTCGCCACGCAGTTGGCTGCAAAAACGTCTCAACGTATCAGCAATCTCTATAATGATGGCGTCATTTCTGAGCAAAAGAAAGATGAAGCCTTAACCCAACTGGAGGCGGCTAAACTGACGGAGAGTGCGGCCTATCAGATGTACGAAATGACCAAACAAGGCACGCGTGCAGAGACGCGCAAGGCCACTCAAGAAAAAGCCCGTGCGGCGAAGGAAGCCGTGAACGAAGTCAAGGCCTACGCAGATGAAACTCGCGTTAAGAGTTGGCATAGTGGCGAGGTAGAGCAGGTCTTACTGCGTAGTGGTGAGGTTGCCCCAGCGGGTTTTCCGGTGGTGAGCATCCTGGATATGGAAGATGTATGGGCGATTTTTCATGTGCGTGAAGACCAATTGGTCAATTACACCCAGGAGACCATTTTTTCCGCACGCATACCCGCCTTGGGTGAGAAAATTTATCAGTTCAAAGTGAGCTATGTATCGGTAATGGGAGACTATGCGACCTGGCGGGCCACGGATACGTCGAAAGGTTTTGATATGCGCAGCTTCGAAGTAGAAGCGAGGCCGATTCAAGCGATAGAAAATTTGCGTGTTGGCATGTCGGTCCTGGTCCAGCAGTGAATCCACTGCAACAACAAATTGCCCGGGAGTGGCAGTTGTTGTTGACAGACGCCTGGTTGCGCGCCTTAGTCAGTTGGGTCCCGCTGGTATTATTTTTTATCCTGTGGTGGATCTTCTCGGCCGGTATACCCAGAGATATCCCCATTGGCGTGGTAGATCTGGACCGCAGTGATTTGTCGCGTAACCTGGTAAGGCAGTACGATTCACATCCTGCTCTGAGTGTAGTGCGACAGTATAACGACGCCGCTCAAGGTGCCGTCGCGATGCGCAGTGCTGAAATAAATGCGTTAATACTAATACCGTCAGAGCTAAAGACGAAAATGTTAAAGGGCCAGGCGCCGCCAGTGACGGCTTTTTACAATAGCCAGTATTTACTGACGGGAAATCTAGTTGCGGCAGGCTTGCAGGCGGCACATGGTACCTTTGGTGCCAAAATTGGGGTAGGAAAGGCATTAGGATCAGGGAAAATAGGAGGCCAAGCGCTGGCTGCCGCGGTTCCTGTGGGGACCCAAACAACCGCTTTATTTAATATCAATACCAATTACGCCCATTTTTTGGTGTCAGGACTGCTACCGGCTTTCTGGCAAATCCTCATTGTCGTGGTCACGATACTGGCGCTAGCGAGGGAATCACGCTCACAAGGTTTGTCCGCCTGGTTGGCTGATCATGCGGTTCTTTCTATTAGCGGTAAATTGTTACCGTACACCCTAATTTTGTGGTTGCAAGGCATAGCATTTTTGGTCTTTATGTTTGTGGTACTGCGCTGGCCGATGAACGGCAGTATAGATATTATTATTTTGAGTCAGTTATTAATGGTACTGGCGAGTCAGGCGATAGGATTGTTGCTGTACCTGCTGGTAAACGATCCGGCTCGCGCCATGAGCATGGCTGCGGTGTACACCGCCCCAAGCTTCGCATTTATGGGGGTTACTTTTCCCGCGACCGATATGACGGTGCCTGCGCAAATGTGGCGTGATATGTTACCGGTGAGTCATTATATCGATGTCCATCTATTTCAGGCCAATCATGGCGCGTCGATAAATTCAGCACTACCTCACATGGGAGCCTTATTGCTATTTTTTGTGGCATTTCCATTGGCTTATAAACTTGCTATTCGAATTCAGCAAGCGGAAGTAGCACCGTGAGTTGGCAACAGGTGCTGGTCTCTGAGTTGCAAGCTGTCTTTGCAGATCGCGCTTTATTACTCACCATTTTTGGCGGCGTCATTTTTTATTCATTTTTTTACCCCGTACCCTATAGCACGCAGCTACCCCGCAATCAGGCGGTCGTCGTGGTTGATTTCGATAGAAGTTCACTGAGTCGCAAGCTTATTCGCATGGTGGATGCGACACCGGAGGTGCAAATCCAACGGTATGCGGATACCGTATCCGAAGCACAGCAAGCGATTGTAGAGAAAGGTTTGGCGGGTATGTTGGTCATTCCCAAAAATTTTT
>JBGMRO010000107.1:0-9601 GCA_048061555.1 Thiohalomonadales bacterium
TGTTTGAATAAGGGTACATACAGCCAGCTCTCCGAAAGTTTCTCACTCCATTCTGGAAAATGATAATCATTGGAGGTGTTATCCAGAAACCCTTCATCGACATCCACCACGTGTTTTTGACTTTGCATGTATTCCACTAACGACTGTATATCACGGTCATATAGGGTCTGATCTGCGGCTAACTTGACATTCCACACAGCCGATAATTGGTAGTCATCATCATTTTTCAACCACAGCATCCCACCCGGGCTATCAACGATATCTGCGATCGCTGATATCACACGCGTTCTTAATTGCGTATCTAATTTCTCATCGGAAAGCGTATCAATAAATCTGAGCCATTCATTGCGATAGTCATAACGATAGTTGAAAAAATGCTTATTGACCGACACTCGCAGTTTACCGCGAAACTGTCCAGAAAAGAAAAGGGCTACTAAAATCAAGGATGCGATGAACAGAAATAGTAGTTCTACTACGCCTGCCCAGCTACCACCAAACTGCTTAATATAGTATCCGCCCAGCGCCATTACGAGCAGATATACCGCGATCATCGTAAGGCTCGCCGTGTAAAATACGACTTTCCGGGAGACAAATACATCTAACGACCATTGCGGGTTTCTTGCGGCAGATACCGCTATTAGGGGGATAATTATAGAACTAATATAGCCCCTTGCGACCCACAGTAACTCATCAAATTGCTTATATAACAATGCGTCAGAGTACAAATAAATATCATAGGCAAAATAACCACCTATGCCGAAACACAAATATTTTAGCGACCAGCGTTCTCCAGTCGTGGCGTTTCGAAATAGCTGTTCTACAGCCAACAGACCGAATATTGATACTAACAATAGACTGACTACAGTCAATTCAAAGCCAGTCTTGAAATAAAGTAATCGCGTAGCCGACGCAGAAAATACCAGTAACGCAATATTGATAGTAATAATTACTGCTAATACCGATGAAAATATCAGAAATTTTCGCTTAACACTCTCTTCAATTCCACGTTTATTCAATACAAATACAATAAACATGATCCAAAACAGGTTATGTGCTAACTCTATTGCGACCAGGGGAATACTGATAATAATGAATTGGGTTGTTCGATATGCAGCAAAAACGGCCCAGCCAGTGGACAGCAATGCTGCAATGACTAAAAGCACCCCCTGTGTACGGCCCTTCCAACTTGTAATAAACAAAAATGTGAGTATAGAGAACCCAAACGCGGCAATAGAATAACCAATAACCCCTATTTCGCGCATACTCTGTTCTCCTTCATATTTTACCTCTGGAGTATATTCGAAATTGTTTGGCGATAGTTTCGCGGTGAATCCCCGCACAGAAAAATACTTACGATAACTTCAACAGTCAGTCTATACCCAAAGCGTTTGAGATTTAGGTGTTTAGGGTGAGTTATATTCATTTCCTGACAAGGCGAAATGACCAGTAATAATCGAACTATTGCGAGGAATTTCAACATAGTCAGGGAATGAATAGGACTTGCCATAAACCCGAAATTTCAATCGTTTTGGGTATACTATCATGGAGATACACAAATTCGTAAAATACGCGTTAGCGCCCTCCCCGACCCCACAATATTTCGTGTGCGGTCTGTAGTATCACGACTAAATCTAAGAAAAATGTGTAATTTTTTATATAGTACAAATCATACTGTAATTTTTCGAGCGAATCTTTTTCTGACGCCCCGTAGGGATAACAGACCTGCGCCCAACCGGTGATACCAGGCTTGACACGGTGTCGTTCCGCATAATAGGGAATCTGTTCCGATAACTGTGTGACAAATTCTGGTCGCTCTGGCCGTGGGCCAACAAAGCTCATTTCGCCTTTTAAGACGTTAACAATTTGTGGGAGCTCGTCTAGCCTGACTTTTCTAATAAATTTTCCTATCGCCGTAACCCTATTGTCCTCTTTTTTTGCCCATTGTGGTGCCCCCTGTGCCTCGGCATCAATTCGCATACTGCGAAATTTGTACACATTGAATAATTGCCAATGCTGTCCTACCCGCACCTGTTTATAGATAACCGCATGTCGGTCATCCAACCATATAGCCGCTGCCACCACGAGCATAAATGGCCATGTTACGAAAAGTAAAACAAGACTTAATAAGATATCAAATCCGCGCTTATACGCGTCATTAATATCGCCCTGGTTAAAACCGTCTGAGAAAATCATCCAGCTAGGGTTCAGGATATCCAGTTTAAGTTTCCCTAGCTCTCTCTCAAAGAATCCTTGCAGATCAATCACGTCAATTCCACTTAACTTACAATCGAGCAACTCATGTACGGGAAAGGCCTTACGGCGCCTGTCCCCGACGGCAACCACAACCTCATCGACTTGCATCGTGCTCGCCATGGATAGCAGCGGTTGATCGGGGCGTAGAATCAAACTTTCATCTACGGCGTCATGCTCCCCCCTAACATGTACATACCCTACGATATGAAAACCTCGCTGATCCGTTCGTCGACGAAGTTGCTGATTAATCTGGCAAGCCAATTCACCAGCCCCTAATACCAATATGCGCCGTTTCAATAATTCTTGGTCTACCGTTTTGAGAAATATGAGACGTATGAGCAAAATGACAATAAAACCTGAGAGAAACGTGTAGCCCATTGCACCACGCCCTAAGAACAGATCAGGGAAGGTATAATAAACAAGCGTGATCGCAATAGCACCGGCAGCCATCGCAGATACTAATCGCAATACCATACCAGATATTCCATGGCGATATCGCCGCTGGTACAAGCCCATAGCGCCCAGGCTCAGGAACATGACAAAGGCAAATATTATTGCCTTGGGGTAGATATTACCTAGTGATTCCGGAAATTCAATAGAAAAATTATTGGCACTGTCTGCGAACCTTATAGCGACACCTACGTATACAGATGTTGCAAATACCATAAATTCCACGATGGCTAATATCACAAATGACACGGGTATATATTGTTTAAATACTCTAACCACTCAGTGACCTTTGTCCTATATTATGTTAGTGAATACCGCATACTGGGCTCAAGTTTGAATATGTTGGACTCAAGTTTGAAATAGTCCCTTATAAGTAAGCCCGTGAAGTAAGCTCTTGAAGTTAATAATATAGCAAAAATTGTAACAGGAGATTGTATTTATTTGGATCGGCATCTACAATTTTCTATTTCACAAAATTTGGGTGCATAATTACTATCTTTCAAAAAAAAACTGGAGGAAAATTTGCGCCTTACTTTATACAGATTTCCTAATCTTGCAACTTGTAATATAAATGACGCTGACAAATCAAACACGGCCTTAGGCCTTAAGTTAAGTGTACGCATAAAATTTCAGCCCGAATTGCATCTATGCTGCTAGCGTTTTCATTTACCACATTCAGAAAATTACGCATTTCGACACTCTCCACACTAGAAAAACAATAAATAAAGCATATAATTACCCGTCAATGAGGAATATCAATAACCAACTTCGAGAATTTACTGGTCAATTTGTAACATTGTCGTAATTAGTACATATTCAATAGCTAATTTTTGCGATACATTCAACGTTCATTACATTAAGAAGAGTAATTACCATGAAAGTCACAATATATGGCTCAGGATATGTGGGTTTAGTAACCGGAGCCTGCCTTGCCGAGGTCGGCAATGACGTACTTTGTGTAGATATTGATCAAAAAAAGACGGATTTACTCAATAGTGGCGGCATACCCATATATGAGCCCGGGCTAGACACACTAGTCGCAAAAAATCGCGAAGCGGGTCGCTTGAAATTCACAACTGACGCCAAAAAGGGGGTAAACCACGGCTTATTTCAGTTTATTGCAGTCGGAACACCCCCCGAAGAAGATGGCTCAGCGGATCTGCAGTATGTACTTGCGGTTAGTAAAACGATTGGGGAACACATGGATGATTACCGCATAATCGTGGATAAATCTACCGTACCAGTAGGTACCGCCGATAAAGTGAGCGCAATGTTACGTGAAACTTTACAAGGCAGGCATTGTGGCGCTGAGTTTGATGTCGTCTCTAATCCTGAATTTCTAAAAGAAGGTGCGGCAATTGATGATTTTATGAAACCAGACCGTATCGTTATTGGCGCAGATAATCCACGTACCACCGAACTGATGCGGGCACTATATACGCCTTTTAACCGTAATCGAGACCGACTCATCAGCATGGACATTCGCTCAGCTGAGTTGACCAAGTATGCATCCAATGCCATGTTGGCGACAAAAATCAGTTTTATGAATGAATTGTCGAACCTCGCGGAGCGATTGGGTGCCGATATAGAAAAAGTCCGAACCGGCATGGGCTCGGACCCCAGAATCGGTTACCACTTTATCTATCCTGGCTGCGGTTACGGGGGGTCGTGTTTTCCTAAAGACGTGCAAGCCTTGGAGCGTACCGCAAAAGAGGTGGGTTATACAGCGACACTATTGCAAGCGGTCGAAGACGTAAATTCACGCCAAAAAAAGATCTTGAATCAAAAGATCAATTTTCATTATAAAGGTAACTTGGACGGTAAAGTCTTTGCACTTTGGGGGCTATCCTTTAAACCGAATACGGATGATATGAGAGAGGCGCCAGCGAGGGTCTTGATGGAATATCTATGGGAAAATGGCGCATCCGTGCAAGCCTATGACCCAGAGGCACTACAGGAAGCAAAACACTTATACCCAGAGCAAGCCAATTTAAAACTTTGTGAAAGTCCTGAGGAAGCGATACAAGGCTGTGATGCCTTAGTGGTCGTGACCGAATGGAATGTTTTCCGCAGCCCCAGCTTTGATCTCTTGAAAAAAGAAGTCGCAGACGCCGTTATTTTTGATGGACGCAATCTATATGATCCACAAATGGTCAGCGACGAAGGTTTTACTTATTATGCTATCGGCCGTGGCACTAAATCATTCGACCCATAACGAATTCAATGCCACCGTTAACTTACTTCTTACCATAAAATATAGGAAAATAGGCGTGTTTGCACTCAATAATACTAAAATTGGAATTATTGGTTTAGGTTACGTAGGACTACCACTCGCAGTCGAGCTGGGAAAACTCTATCCGACGATTGGATTCGATATCAATAGTGGTCGAGTTGACCAATTAAAATCTGGCCAAGACAGCACACTTGAAGTGACCACGGAGGAACTCAAGTCTTCTAAGCAGTTGAGCTATACAGATAAACTAGATGATATCGCCGCCTGTAACTTTTACATTGTTACGGTACCCACACCTATCGATAAGTTTAATCGACCAGATCTATCACCATTGATTGGAGCCAGTGAGTTACTCGGAAAGATAATCGCAAAAAACGATATTATCGTGTATGAATCCACGGTCTATCCCGGCGCAACAGAGGAAGTCTGCGTACCCATTATGGAGAAAATCTCTGGGATGACCTATAACAAAGATTTTTTTGCCGGTTATAGTCCAGAACGGATCAATCCTGGAGACAAGGAACACCGAGTCATCAATATCCTCAAAGTCACGGCCGGGTCTACACCCGAAGTTGCCGATTTCGTCGATGAATTGTATCGTAGTGTCATTATCGCCGGGACACACAAAGCGAGCAGTATCCGGGTCGCTGAAGCGGCGAAAGTGATCGAAAACACTCAACGAGATGTCAATATTGCGTTGATTAACGAACTAGCGCTCATTTTTCATCGCCTCGGTATCGATACCTTAGAGGTACTGGAAGCCGCAGGGACTAAGTGGAACTTTTTACCCTTTCGTCCAGGTCTAGTGGGTGGTCATTGTATAGGTGTCGACCCCTATTACCTGACTCACAAGGCCCAAGAAATCGGCTATCACCCGGAAATTATACTAGCAGGGAGACGTATCAACGACTCGATGGGAGGCCATGTAGTCGAGCGGGTGGTAAAAAAAATGACTCAACGTCGTATCCACGTGGTAGATTCCAAGGTGTTGATACTGGGTCTGACATTCAAAGAAAATTGCCCCGACCTACGCAATACTCGCGTAATCGATATCATCAAGGAATTCACAGACTATCACGCCACAGTTGACGTCTATGACCCCTGGGTCAATAAGAAAGAGGCCTACGCAGAATATGGCATCCACATTATTGATAAACTACAGAATGGTCGTTATGCTGCCATCGTGCTTGCTGTCAGCCACCAACAGTTTATAGACTTAGGTATTTCTGCCATACGTGAACTCGGTATACCAAACGCCGTACTCTTTGACGCCAAGGCGCTGTTTCCCAGAGAATTAGTGGATGACCGGTTGTAAATTGTCGGCTGATGGATAGGAATCCAAGACGAATAAGCCGATTAAGAATACTTAATTTTTGCAATATGCAGTACCCAGTGGAGTAACCATGAAAATTTTGATTACCGGTACCGCCGGTTTTATAGGCAATAATCTATCTCAATCTCTACTCGCTAGGGGCGATGAGGTCATCGGTATCGACAACCTGAATGACTATTATGACCCTGCACTCAAAGAAGCTCGACTCGCCAAGGTCAAAGACCACCCATCATTTACAGAAGTGCGTATTGACATTCAAGACCGGGAAGCGATGGAAAAGACATTCTCGACCCATAAACCCGATAAAGTCATCAATCTGGCGGCGCAAGCAGGCGTAAGATACTCGATAGAAAACCCACGTTCCTACATCGACAGTAATATTGTTGGGTTTTTGAACATCCTGGAGGGTTGTCGACACAACGATGTCAAACACCTGGTCTATGCATCCAGTAGTTCGGTCTATGGTGCTAATACTGCAATGCCCTTCTCAGTGCATGATAACGTCGACCATCCCCTAAGCTTGTACGCCGCGAGTAAAAAAGCCAACGAACTGATGGCTCACACCTACAGCCATTTATACAACATACCCAGTACCGGATTACGATTCTTTACTGTCTACGGGCCCTGGGGCAGACCCGATATGGCCCTGTTTATGTTCACTAAAAATATACTGGCGGGCAAACCCATCGACGTATTTAACTACGGCAAACACCGACGAGACTTCACCTATGTCGATGATATAGTGGAAGGTGTTATACGTGTCTTGGATAAAATAGCGCAACCCAATTCCGATTGGAACGGTGATAAACCCGATTCAGCCTCAAGTAAGGCACCCTTTCGTTTATACAATATCGGTAATAACCAACCGATAGAATTAATGCACTACATCGAAGTCCTACAGAATTGCCTCGGTAAAAAGGCCGAAATAAATATGTTACCGCTACAGCCAGGTGATGTCCCCGATACCTATGCAAACGTTGAAGACCTTATCGCCGATGTTGATTACAAACCCGATACCCGTGTCGAAGTCGGTATCGAAAATTTCGTAAAATGGTATCGAGATTTTTATAAAGAATAGGTAGTGCTCAGCCCAAGAATCCGACGACTGTTCAGTGATAATTTCAGATGCATCTATCTTGCTAAGCGTTTACAATACGCCCAATTAAGCGAATTTCGCAGCCAGATAGGTAACCCGCCAAGGCGTGACACCATCGCTAAGCCCTGCAGAAGCGCATTATTACCGCAAATAAACAAAGGGATTATGGTTTGAAATTTAGACGTCTTCTGACTTGCAGTACTATATTATTCATCGGTCTATTTTTTGCTCCGATAGCCTTCTCCTCCTCAAGCTTTCAACCCCTTGACCTGACTAGCAGTGCGACCGGTTATATCGCCATTGTTATCTTTGTGCTGTCCTATATATTGGTCATGGCTGAAGAATATACCCACCTGCGGAAATCAAAGCCGGTTATCCTCGCGGCAGGGATCATTTGGGTCCTAATCGCACTAGCCTATAGCGGTAGCGATTATCCACAGGCAGTAGAAGAAGCGGTCAGGCACAATATTCTAGAATTTTCTGAACTGATGCTGTTTTTGCTAGTAGCCATGACCTACATCAACGTCATGCAGGAACGTAGGGTCTTCGACGCCCTGCGTGCATGGTTAGTGAGTAAAAATTACAGCTACCGAATACTCTTTTGGCTCACGGGGATACTCGCATTTTTCATGTCGCCAGTTGCCGACAATTTAACCACGGCATTAATTATGTGTGCCGTAGTGATGGCGGTTGGTCGAGATAGCCCACGTTTTGTCAGCATCTCGTGTGTTTCCATCGTCGTCGCCGCCAACGCGGGAGGCGCATTCAGTCCGTTTGGTGATATTACGACCTTAATGGTATGGCAAAAAGGCATTGTCGAATTTTCTGATTTTTTCTTGCTTTTTATCCCATCCGTGCTTAATTATTTAGTCCCCGCCGCTATTATGCACTTCGCCATACCTCAGGAAAGGCCACACGACAACAACGAACAGGTCACCATGAAACGCGGCGCAAAACGCGTCGTCGCACTTTTTTTACTCACTATCCTGACCGCTGTTAGCTTCCACAACTTTTTAAATTTACCACCCATGCTCGGCATGATGACAGGACTAACTTATTTAGGGTTTTTTACTTATTATTTAAAAAAGACCTATAACAAGGAATACATCGGCAATAGTTCCATATTAAGATCAGAACGCATACTCGATAAAAACTATGATATTTTTGATAAAATTGCACAGGCAGAATGGGATACCCTACTGTTCTTCTATGGTGTCGTGCTGAGTGTCGGCGGCCTGGGTTTTATGGGTTATTTATCTTTGGCATCGCAAACTATGTATGGCGACTGGGGTGCAACCAACGCCAATATTGTAGTAGGTGTGTTATCTGCTATCGTAGATAATATACCCGTCATGTTTGCAGTATTAAGTATGAAACCCGATATGCCATTGGGCCAATGGTTGCTCGTTACCTTGACCGCCGGTGTCGGTGGCAGCCTATTATCGATAGGTTCTGCGGCAGGGGTCGCTTTAATGGGACAGGCAAGAGGCGTATACACTTTCTTTAGTCACTTAAAATGGACACCGGTAATCGCATTGGGTTATGCCGTGAGTATTTGGTCCCATTTGTGGATAAACGCAGATCTGTTTTAATGGAAAATACGGTTAAGTCGAGGGTAAAATTCTCGCACTACATTCGTTAATGACACATGTTTACTAAATCTATACTACGTTCTATTATTTGGATTATTTTGCTGGTATGTTCTACCCAAACGCAAGCCGAAAAAACGCCCAACGACCTCTCTGGCAGTATTGTTGTAGATGCAGAAGACGTCATTGCGCTTGTTAGCCAATTCCCAGATATAGTCATTATCGATTCTAGAATACCGGGTGATCGCCTACTCGGTTATATTGAAGGATCAATAAGTTTACCAGACGTGAATACAGATTGTGCGAGACTCGCCGCGGCTATCCCAAACAAGAAATTTCCTACACTATTTTACTGCAACGGCATAAACTGTGGCCGCAGTGCCAATGCTATCAATATTGCCGTAAAATGCGGTTATGAAAAAATTTATTGGTTTCGTGGTGGTTTTATTGAATGGAAGGCAAAGGGTTACCCTTTTTTGCAAAAATAAATGGTGCCAAAATTATAACTACTCACCCAAGTAATAAAATCTGCAACTATGTAGCCTATTACCTTGTTGTAACTGCTCAGGCTGTTCCGGTAAAGTTTCAGATCAAGGCAAAAAATGTGAGTTTACACGAGTAAATGACCATTTTTGAACGCAGAGATG
>JBGMRO010000108.1:0-9600 GCA_048061555.1 Thiohalomonadales bacterium
TTTGACAGTAAAGGTGAGGGGATCGACATTAAAGTCGGTATCGGTATAGACCGGCTCGACACCCCATATCCCTTTCAGTACACCTGAGGCGATATTGGTATGCGGTGCAGTATGGTCATGGGTGCCGGCAACGTCGGGCACTGCCGCATCTGCATTAAAGATTCTATTTTTTATAACACGATGTATGTTGTGGCAATCGGTACATTCGGCATGGCGATTGATGAGGGCGCCTCTTCCCATCAAGACCGGGTCTTCGACAAAGTCTTTGCCTCGCTGCATCGGGACGTCAGGATTATTCGAACCAATATCATGCACCTCAAACGAGCCCGCCTGGTCGGCCGAGGTTATCGGCATATGCCGTTGCATGGTGGTGAAATCGGTTTTGATATCGGGTACTTGAAAACCCGTGGTCCCTTGTCCCTCTAAGGTTGCACGGTCGGCCGAGTGACAGGCATAACAGGTCTCCTCGATCGCAAACTGACCTGTTCCCTGTTTGATCTGATAACCACTGGCGCTAGTTTGCACAGGACCGTCCACACCTTCGCGTAAGAGCCGCCGGGATCCTACCACGGTATGGGTATCGTGACACGCCAGGCAGGCAGACTCCCATACCTGTGTATTTGGCGCAAATTCACGCACAGCGGCGGCAGCGGCCGTATAGATTTCGTCCGCCACGAGTGAATTGGCGTGGGCAGATTTGGCCCAGCCTGCCTTGATATGGCAAGCCAGACAAATAATATCGTTGGTCTTCGAGAACGCACCGTCTACGGGGTCTGCCTTTTGTAGCCTGTTTAACCGTAAAAATTTTATATTTTCGTCGGTGGTATCTCGAATATGGGGATCATGACAACTATTGCATTGCACCAATCCGCCGGTCGAGGTTAGTGGGGTAAGCTCTAACGGTATGTCATCGACCAATGGGCGCTGCTCACCCGGGGCGCCGCGCACGATAAGGTGTTGCTCTGCGGAAGGATTGCGCATTTCTCCATCGTTTAGCGCCAAATTAGCATCAAAGACTACAGAGATCGGGTGGTCATTAGTCAAGTCGGTGCCCAGGTAACGCGTAAAACCGGTATCAATACCTTCGCCAGGCGCCATACGTCCCCCTGGGCTCGTCCCCACCATGACGATATCTTCTGTGTTTGGGTCTCGATCGGTAAATGAACCATTTAAGACATTCACCGCACCAATGGCCATAGTACCATCGTGGCAAGATAGACAAAGCTTGGATATACCGTTGGGTTGGTCTAAAGCGATGCCGGTCGGGGTGGAATCCAACGAGCTTGTATTATAGGTATTGTAGGTCGCCGTCGACAGCGCGCGATTCCATATGGGTGTTTGCGTCCGCTCTGCCGCATGGGGTGTATGACAAAATACGCAGATTTGCCCTTCGTCTAGGGCACGAGTATCACGTGTCTGTCCGGTGGGTAAGGTATTCGAGTAAACCGGATTGGCCGAAAAATTATGCCTGGTATTTTGTATATCGGCAATACGTGCAGCCATAGCTGTCTGCGCAAGCAGACCGCTCAATATTATTAGCCCCGTTCTTATAACCACACTTTTATTCATACTAACCTCAGGTTAGTGGGTTGCCGCTTTGCCAATGCTACCCTCGTCTCCTAAATACTGAAGGATGACGACTCGACCATTAAACATATCGGCTATGTAGATTCTATCGTTTTTGTCTGTCCAAACGCCAGAAGGCAGATAGAATTGCCCTTCTCCCAATCCGGTTCCGCCCACCGGGATTAGAAACTGTCCAGCTGCGTTGTATACTAACAAATAGTCGTGAAAGGATTCAACTACATATATATTTCCATCGCTATCTACCGTTACGCCCTTGGGCCTAACCAAATCACCGATATTGAGTCCCCGGCGACCAAATTTTCCTAACACGTCCCCGGATCTGTTTAATATTTGTACTCTGGTATTAAAAGTATCCGTCACATAGAGCTTATCTTGGGTAAAAAATATATGCGTAGGCGCATTAAATTGCCCCGGACCTGTGCCCCAAGTACCCATTACGTCGAGTAAAACACCCGCTTCCGTGAAAATCTTTATATTGTGCGCCTTAGTATCGGCCACATAAATGTGTTTACGGGCGGAATCCCAAGCAATTCCGGTCGGACGTTGTAGTATATCGCGTCCAAAACTTCGTAGTGGATTGCCGTCTTTGTCGAGATGGATGACCAATTGCAGATCTGCGTCGGCCACATAGTAACTGCCATCAGAACCTTGGATAATGCCAACGGGCGTCTTAAAACTTGATTCGGCCTCGGCCAAGCGCCATTCAACGACGCCGATATTTGTTATGGGGTCAAATACGATAACTGAGCGTCTACTTATATCCGTTACTAATATACGACCCAAATTATCCACCATCCCGGAATTGGGCCGTTGCAAAATCAGGGTGTCCCTAAGTTTGTTACTATCGAGACCAACCAACCATCGAAAGAAGCCTTCAAACCAACCGGTCGCATCTTCTTCGCGGTGGACATTGGGTTGACCGATGAGGGTGCCTACATAACGATAACGCGGTTGCTCCGGCTCTGGCGGCCAAATCGTCGCCGTCGCCGGGTCGACCTCATACTCCAGCATACGCGGTGCGGTACTACATCCGGTCAATTGTGATAAAAACAAACTCACAATAACCATGGCAAAAAAGCTCGGGCCACGCTTCATAAGAGGCTTGCCAGGGGATGCTTCTGAAACGTTTTAGTATTTAACAGATCACTCATACACCGTTCTTTTTTAGATTCACGGGCCATTGATTGCTCGAGGCTATAGAATAATAGGTAAACAAAGCTCGGAATCGATAGCGCTAGAAAAAACGCTTGCGACATTAATCTGTACGGCGACCACACGAACACTCGTCATTCGAGCTGAGTCGGTAGCGGTTTTTCACCCTGAATTTTTAGCACCTGTATGCGACGATTGAGACTATCCGCGACATAGAGAAATCCATCATGGGCCCACAATCCAGTAATGATTCTATATCGCCCTAGCGCCGCACCACCGCCGCCCACTTGCCCAAGTAAGTCACCCTGCTTGTAAATTCTGATGATATTATCAGACTTATCGCTGACAAACACATATTGGTCTTCACTGACGGCAATGGCCGTCGGCCAAACTTGTTCCGATTCACCAAATGAGTATTGGAATCGACCGTCATTAGCCAGAACCTGTATCGGTAATACTAAACGGTCCAGCACGTATAAACCGTCCCTAGCGAGCGTCATATTTGTGATTGCGCGGAAGGTACCAGGCTTTCGACTATTTTGTGGCCCACGTCGACCTATAGCGCGTAGCGTACGACCGTCAGGGTTAAATACAACTATATGGCTATAGGAACCATCGGCGACTAATATTTCTCCATTCGATTCATCCACGAGGACATCGATAGGCCGAGACAAATTTGCGGGATCACTAAAAACATTTAAAACGTCGCCAGATGCACTAAAGTGAAAAACCTGTTTGCCATCTGAGTCGACCATATAAAAAGACTGGTCTTTAGCCACAAAAATGTTACCCAAGTCTCCGACAAACTGCACCCCTACATTGCCGATCGCTTTAAGCTTATTTTTTTTTATATTATACTTAAAGACAACTCGATCGCCCGCATCGACGATGAACAGATAATCCCCGGTACCTGCTACTGCGACAGGTCTACGAAAGCTAAACTCATCGGCATTACCAATTAAAAAACGGGTCAACGAACCGGTGATACCACTCATATCACTACGACCACCCTGAATGATATGATGAAACACCAATATTGGCGATGTATATCCACCACTAATACCGCTTCCATAATCTCCATTCTCGGAGCGATCTTGGTTTTCTAATGCAAAACTCTCTAGCTCGTACACGTTACATGCTGAGAGCCCGAGCATAATAAATAGGGTCTGGATTGACTTAAGCAAACCTAACGTAGCCCCGCGCTTTCCCGAGCGACACTGTGGCATCGATTACACTCCAGAGGGGGAAAAGCGACCTTCCCATGACACACGCCACAATATTCTCCTTCTATAATAGCGGCCATGGTGACAAAATTTCCGCCACGTTGTGGTAAAAATATACCAGGATGACAATTTTTACAGGTCAACCACTTCGTATGGGGCAAATGGGGAAAACGCACATAGGGCATCGAGGCAGTATTTTTAAATATGACATCAAAGTCTACCGAGTGCATTTTTTCTTTTCCTGTAACCCCGGTGCGGGGTTGAATGTAACCTTCATCAAGAGTCTGCACCCAATTGATAACCCCGCGTGCATCGCGTGGAAAATCCTTCATCGCAGTAGCCGGGGCCTGTAGTGTCTTAACTGCGGCGTTTTCCGGATCATGGATGCCATCTTTGCCGACATCGATCACATCACCGTTTAACTGGAAATGCCCGCTACCCTCCTCTGCGAAGGCAATATTGAAAAATATCGCCGGAACTAACAGCGAAAATAGTAGCGACATGCTGCCAATTTGGCGTTTCACCCTGAAGTAAACGGCCCTGTTGCTTCTCTTTACTAATACCATACCCCACATAAACCCTGTATCCTATTTTTTAAAACCACCCATCTTTTATCCTGTTCCTTTAACCTTTAACCTTTAACCTATCACTTTTACTTTCACTGATTAACCCCGACCATACGTAGGGCACGACGCACCTCTTTGGTTGCATCATGTAACATCGCGATAGCAACTGGAAAATTTTCCCCCTTTGCCTTAGCAATCGCCGCGTCACGCATCTCTTGACCCTTCTTGAGGTATGTTTGCATCAATTTTTTAGCTCCTTCACTGGGGCGCTTCATCTTCACCGCAATGGGAATTAATATTTCATAACCTTTAAACCGTCGCAACTCATATTCATATTCTTCTTCGGCCGTTTCAAAATTTAAGTCATAAACCACCGTTTGTGAATCCATCATCTTTTTGATCGCCAGAGTCACAATTCGCTGTGCTTCATCTAAGGATTTGTTCCCTAGGTTGTAATCGGTAGCCTTGACCGCGGCTTCGGCGCTCTGCTTGAGTTGCTTTACCTTTTCGTGATCGTAATCGACTGCCGACTCTTTACCCTTTTTCTTGATCGTTCGTTGGTAACTCTTTTTATGTGATTTCTCAAAATTCTCCAAAGACTGGATCAACTCTTTGTACCTACTCTTCAACAAGGCGAGCTGACTTTCACTCGGCACCAGTTTTTTCACTTGTTTAAGATCATTTACACCCTGGGCCGCGAACCCATAAGCTTTTTCAACATCATCCGCCGCAAGCGCCTTTTTCGCCGATGCTATCGAAATTTCTGCAGCAGCTTGAAGTTTTTTCGCTACTTCATTTGTTCCCTTTTGCACCCGCTCGGTGGTTTTAGATTTGATCAACATATTAGCGAACATCAATTTTTGATTGACCATTGCCGCAGTAACTTGCCTAGGCTTTTTACTCGCCGCGATAGCGGACTTACTCGGCGCAACGTGTTTCTTGATTTTCGCTTTTTCCCCTGGATTGACTATATAAATCTGCCCGCCCATATAGGGGTGGTTACGACAGGCATAAAACAGATGGGAGGGGGTGTTTTTGCCCGGTTTTACCTTTATTATCCCATTATAAATAAATTGTCCGGTTATACCTTCGGTCCATGCCGAACTCCCCCACCCTATATCTTTCCGAGAAATGTACACATCGTGCAACGGATTGGTAATGACTTCAAGTTGATACGTCTTACCCCGTTCCATGACCATTTCTTTGCCGGGGACATCGTTGACAGAAAACCCCTTCGGGTAACCCTTAGTAAAAAATGGATGCCTTGAATCTTTATCATCCACCGTAATCACGAAGTGATTGGGGTCCGTAGGTTTGTGTGTCGCACTGGCCTTCTTAATGGCTTTAGGTTCAGTGATTACAGCTTTGACGCTTGCCTTACCACTGGGCTTGGCTTCAGATTTGATATCTGTGGTGGGTTTTTCAACAACTGCGTCTTTTTTGTCAACCCGTGTAGTATCTACTTTTTTTTGATCTGGCTCGGGGGTCTTTGTACTGGTAGCGCCTGCTGCAGGTGGTTTGCCCGATTCCCCTGAACCCGGTTCTTCTTTAAGTTTTGCTGCCTTTTCAGAAGGTGAAATATCAGACTTCGGCGCCGTGGCGGGCTGAGATTTAGTGACACCCGGCTCGCTGGGTGTAGCCTCATCGATCTCAACAGTAGACTTATCAAAGATACTGCAACCGCTCAACAAGACAATACTTGGAAAAACGACTAACAATAGTAATTTTTTTGAGTAATACCTAGCCTTAAAACATTGTACAAAGTTGTGGGATAACTCTTTAAGTTGCATGATATTCACTATAGTAATACTCAATACCTTTGATTTCGTGTATACCTACATTCGTTCGCTAAACCCTAAAACACACAAGCGATGTACGAGCTACGTACATCGCCTAGCGTGTCATCCTATCCCTTTGAATCTATATCTGGTGTCCATGCGTGTGGACTGCGTCCTATGGAAACGCCACTCTAACCGTTGATGTGTCTCATTCGAGCCGACGGACGTTTTCCCATATAATGCGCTACTATCGCCAAGGATTTTTTATACTTGCTTCGCTTTTTGGTGGCTTCCAACTCTTTGGCTTTGGTTTAGAGTGACATTTCTTGCAGGATTTTGTTGTAATGGGAAATGAAACCTTACCATGACAAACACCGCATTTTTGCCCCAATAATATCGCCGACATGTTGATCACATTGGCATTGCGCTGTGGAATAAAGATTTTTGGATGGCAATTCGAGCAGTGCAACCACTTTGTATGGGGCTTATGTGGAAAAACCACATCGGGCATCGATGCCTTTACCTCACGTACAATATCGAGATCCATGACCAATGGCTCAACACTAGGGTCGGCACGATCATAGCGTGGATTCAAAGTGCCATCGCGTAGCGCCGCCACCCAATCAACATAGTTTCCGAACTCTGTGGTAGCCAACCCCTCATAGGCTATTAAGGGTGGCTGCAACACATGTGTACCGTCATTCAGCGGGTCATGTATGCCATCCTCTGGCGGTGGCGCATTGCGCATTTTGTCTTTTTTCAATAAGCGATTAAATACATTCGCATCACTGACCTTACTCTTTTTACCCGCGGCCTGCACTACCGCACTAAAAGACATGAAAAGCATCAATGTGACGATGTAGATTGATATACTTTTTTTATTCATTGTCCAACCCCTCACTTGTCACTATTATTGTACTTTTGATTTATCTTCCAACGATTTATATGTTGGAGCAACAAGTCGTTGAACGGTGCTGCCGTGTATCTGTGTCGGCGTACCCGGTACACCCGAATGGCACATCCCACAGTTTTCTACGGACCAGGATATTTCACCATTGTGACAGGCACCACAGAACTGGCCCTCAATAATCTTAGCCATGGTGATCTTGTTTCCACCCGCCTTAAATTTGAAACCCAAATCGGCATGACAAACCTTGCAGCGAAAACGTATGCGATGATACCAGTGTGGAAATACCGCTGGCCTCATACCTGCAGCATCTGCATAATTATTGATCACGACGTCCGCATATTCTGCCTGTGCAGCTTGAGGTAACATCACCACCGCAAACATCCCCATTAATCCGATAAACGCGGATTTGAACATATTGCCCTCCTCCCTACTCTTTTTCATAACATAATATCCCCAGATGTATGACTATTATCATTATTGTCTATAAATTTTATCTTCGATACGATAACTATAACTTCTAAGCTGTAAACCATGCATCTTACACTACTCTAAAAGGTTCGTGTAGCCCGGAAAAACGCTGAGTACGTGGGGTCTCGATTGCCTGACTTTTTCATCCTAACGGTCAAGGCCATGTTCAATAAGCCTATTCTGTAATCAAGATCGTTATCCCAATCAAAGATATCATCACCCACCACGCCATCCGTCATCGGAACTGAATAGATTATACTGCTGGTAAAAGGCATACCATATATATTAAAAAATCGCGCCGCGCGATAGCGGGCTGTTACTCTAGCACTGCCCGTCGAGCTCGATATCAAAGTGTCACCTGCCTGCCTAGAGGTCTGTAACGCCGCCGTACCGTTGAGTGAGCTCATACGACTGATAGTGTGGCTGCGAGACGCACTGACAGAAACCTGTTGGAATTCACTCTCCACCTCGGAAAAGGTGCGACTGTCTGAGAGTGTTGCTGCCACAAACGTGGTTCCAGATCGTCCTCGCGTCGATATTCCGACGTTAACACTATGACTTATTGAACTGGTGGAACTATTGTCCGTGCTGTTTGCTGATCCAAAAACTGAGCCACCCTGGGAGACACCAAAATTTAGGCTAGAGGCACGACCTACATTCCAAGTTCGGCTAGCTCGGTGATTGGCGCCGACCGACCCAGATTGATTTTTAATGCGTGCGGATCCATCGGTATCATTGGCACTGCTGCCAATCGCCGCGTTCGTCCCAAAGCTATAATTAAAACCAACCAGGGAATATTGCTCTGAAGTATAAGTCAGCGCCCCAATCACGCTGCTAGATGTCGTCTGCGTATTGGTTTCGTCTGCGAGTGTGAGGGCCACATTGCCACTCAGCCTGACCCTTGTCGTTAGTTGGTAATTAGCGCCCACATTTAGGCCAAAATTTCGTGATGAAGAAGTAAATGTATTACTGTCAACGGTGTTACCTGATTCTGATTCAGAACTCGATAATCTTGCCCCACCACTCACATTCAGTGATTTATATTGTGGCCGCCAGGAAAAAAAACTACCCACTTGCACTGATGTTGAATTGCCGGTTATGTCACCTGATAGTGTATTTTTATTGGCACCCGCAGAAGAGTTGAATGTCACGTTGGTGCCAGGATTATAACTATGAGAGCCGTTCAAACTTAGTCTCTGGGGTTTTGAATTTGAGCCTGAAGTCTCATTGGTGGAATAGGCTAAATTTCCGTTAAACGTCTGTTTAGGTATGCGTTTACGAAAATTGAGATTTACATTGTCACTGCTACTATCGCTACTGGTGCTAGACTCACTCTCAATATGCGACCAAGTAAAATTTGCGTACAGCCCTTGTCCGCCGATATAGGCTTGACGTATCAACAAACGTGAGGTGATAAATTCATTCGTGGTAATTCGATTTGAACTCGGACCATTTTCTGACAAGCTATTGCCACGACTATAACTTAGACTAAACGGGACACGACTTTGCGGAAATACGTTAAAGGCAAAACGACCACTGATAAATTTTGAACTGCCACCGCCATTACTACCTGACACGGTTTTAGCCGTTCCGAGTGACACGCCCCATGTGTTAGTAATAAACCACGGCTGCCAAATATAGGCCGCCATTTCTATGCCGACCGAGATTGAGCTATTTTCCGATTCACTTCTACCCGTATTGGCATAACCATAACTATACGAAAGATTACCGTGCAGAGAAACCGGCACATAGGCTACCGCATGGACGTTTGTAACCATAAGTGTAGCCGAAAGCGCAATAACGAGTACAACCGCCCCATAGATGAATTTTCGCCTGAATTCAATCATAAACCTCAAAATTATTATTATTCTACCCCACCATGAACCCTGCTGAAGGACGATTTCAGCAATTATGGT
>JBGMRO010000109.1:0-4497 GCA_048061555.1 Thiohalomonadales bacterium
ATATCACTTTGACTCATTGTATTTCACTATATCCGATTTTGAGTTTTCGAACTTGCGTAATCTAGTTCCCAATATAGTGCTATGTGTGGGTGGGGTCAACGGGTGAAAATACTTCGTACGGATGGCGAGTAATGAAATGAATTTGCGACAATGTTCAAATTTATAGGTGTCGCTATACAGATGCGGTTGATTTCCGGCTTTTCTTGCGTGCCTCAAGCGTGGCTGGTTATTATTTAGGCAGGCGGCCGTGTGCGCCACATCGACGCTGGTAGGCTCTTTGCTCATGGATCGTCGCTTATAACGGTATGTTTCTTTTGTTTGCGGTAGACCTTGTAGCATCTGTGTTTGTCATAGGTTGTGGTCAAGAGCCTACTTTTGGTAGTTACTGATGTGTTAGGATAAACTTACGAATAAGCGCTTGGACGCTGAAAAGGCACGCAAAGCTACCGCGTCCTGTTCACGCCTCTAGCCTACATTCATGTAGGCCAGATATTGGGGCGCAGTGCTTTTTCGAATTTTCATCGTCACCTTTTTGGGTGTGGCGCTGTGGCTGCTTGTAATGGCAGGAGACGCGAAAAATTATAAATTTACTAGGTGTGCCAAAAGCTTACGTGGACTACCGTGCTCCAATTAATGTGCGGGATTTAACCTAATGAGTTAAATGGGTCTAATTCAGTCAAAACCGAATAGGGGGGAGTGATACCTAAACTCCACCTAAATTTAACGCATCCACAATTTATAAATAAAACCCTACACAATATTCTATTTGTACAATATGTCCATTAAATGTAATCACTTAATTTATTTGCTTAGAAAGCCGGCAGCAATTTTAATCGCCTTGCTTGCCCTTTTTCTGCAGTCCTGTGCTAGCTCGGGCCTCAATATAGCCAAACAAAAACCTAAGTTTATAGCGCCGCCAGAGATCTTTATCGCTCCACATGCAGACACCCCTATGGTGCGCATGTTGAAGTTTACGACGGATGTGCCAGTTCGTGTTTCGGTCGATGTCTATGTGGAAGGGAAGAATTGGAGTATCGACTTTGAGCAGTACGATACCGAGCACAATCTGCCTTTATTGGGGTTTTTGGCCAATAAAGATCATACGTTAACCGTGAATGTATTTAATTTGGCCGATGAAAAATCCTCATTCGACCGACCATTAAACGTGACGACACCAGGCCTGCCAAACTGGTTTCCGAGTATTAAAGCGAGTGGTGATACGGCTAAAATGGAACCTGGTTTTACGTTGTTTAATGTCATTCCCGAAGGTGAGAACACGGAATTCGGCGCTCTACTCGTCGTTGTGGATGAGTTGGGCAGGGTGGTCTGGTACCAGCGTGGCAAGAAATTTTCAGATGTTAGAAAATTACCAAATGGCAATCTATTTTCTATCCAAGGAAAGCGTATCGTTGAAGCAGATATGCTGGGTCGACGAGTCAGGGAATGGGAAGCTATCGGGAATTCAAAGCAACGCGTCGAAGGCTACGCTGTAGAAACCCTATCATTTCATCATGAGGCCTACCCGATGGAAAATGGCCATATATTGGCGTTAAGTATTGAGGCTCGCAGTTACGACAATTATTGGTCTAGTGATAACGATGCATCTGCACCGAAGGAAAAGGCGCTGCTGGCTGGAGACGTCGTGGTAGAATTTACGCGAGAAGGAAAAATAGTGAATCAGTGGCCACTGTTAGATTTGCTCGATCCTTATCGTATTGCCTATGGTTCATTATTACCCTATTGGGATAGTTTTTTTAAGGAAAAGACTCGCGACTGGTCACATGCGAATGCAGTCATTTATGATGCCAGCGACGATACGATCATTGTCTCGGTACGGCATCAGGATGCGACCATAAAATTCAGTCGAAAAACAGGAAAATTAATATGGATTCTTGGGCCTCACGACAATTGGGATCAAGAAAAATATGCAAAATTCTTGTTGAAACCCGCCAATGAGGTGAAGCATTTTTTCCCTTTTCATGAACATGCACCGATGCTGTTGCCAAACGGAAATCTATTAATCTATGATAACGGGAGTTATCGAAGTAGTCCATTTGAGCCGCCCATGCCGCCAGCACAGCTTTTTAGTCGCGCCGTCGAATATGCTATTGATGTAACCACCAAACAAGCGAAAATCGTCTGGGAATATGGTGAGTTTTCTGAAAAAAAATACTATGCGGGCGCCTTAGGAGATGTCGACTGGTTGCCAAAAACTGGAAACGTATTGATTACACACGGAAACTTGCCGGATGAAGACGGCAAGCTGTCTGCGAGGATTATAGAAGTGACCCACGATAATCCAGCGACGACAGTCTTTCAGTTGCATGTCTTTGATAAGTCAGAATCAAAGACTCGAGGTTGGCGCATCTATCGTGCCGAGCGTATGCAGAGCCTTTATCAGTAGCCGACGAACTCTGTTCGTGGTTATAGATGCTATATAGCTATAGGTGCCTCGATTTGAAATCTAAGCGCTACAGGTGTGATATACTAATGGTTACGCATCGTACGCGTTCTGAATATGGGGGATGGCAGTATGTTAAACCTGAATGATAGATATCGCTCATTGCAAGTCTCCTTAACCCAGCTGGATAGTGATATGGATCCCAGTGAGATTCACGGTACTTTATGCGGTCTACTTTGCGCCTCCGCTGAATTCGATTTGCAGCAATGGACCTCGGCGCTCTTTTCTGAATTCGATCCTAACAACGATGTCGTCGCTGCGATAAAACAAGAGCTGGCGGAATTATATCAAGACAGCTTAAACCGGCTCAATGACCCGCTCTGTCAGTTTGAACTTTTATTACCTGACGATGATATCGATGTAGAAATACAGGTGTATGCCTTAGGTGACTGGTGTCAAGGGTTTATGATTGGTTTGGCGATGGGAGGCGTAGATGATTTTAATGTCTTGCCAGATGACAGTCGTGAAGTCATTAACGATATGGTCGAGATTGCGCGTGCGGGTACCTCATACGACCTGGGTGAAGAAGACGACGATGACGACGACGACGCTTATTTGCAACTCGTAGAATACATCCGCGTCGGTGTGATGTTAATCAATGAAGAATTAAACCCAATGAAAATGTCGGTGGCGAACCATAGTACGCTTCACTAAGTGTCGTCGGAATAATTTGAATAATAAATAAACATGGAACAATCGGAATTTCAACAACGTCGTAAGCGCTTAATGCAGCTAATGGGAAAAGATAGTATCGCTATTATCCCTGCTGCTCCCCAGGTATTTCGAAATAGTGATGTAGAATTTCCCTATCGGCAACACAGCGATTTCTACTATTTAAGTGGATTCAATGAACCCAATGCGGTATTGGTTTTACTGCCCAAACGCGCAAAAGGTGACTATATACTATTTTGTCGTGAACGTGATCCAAAAATGGAGACCTGGACTGGCAGGATTATTGGATTAGATGATGCGCGTGACCAGTATGGTGCGAATGAAGCCTATGCGATAGGCTCGCTCGATGATGTTATGCCAGGACTCATGGAGAATATACAAACGGTCTATTATACCGTTGGCTTACAGCCTGCCTATGACCAAAAAATTATTGACTGGATGTATCAAATACGTCAAAAATCACGGGCTGGTATCGGTGCGCCAGAGGCTTTAATTACGCTAGATAAGCTCTTACATAATCTACGTTTGTTTAAGAGCCGAGCGGAATTGGCGTGTATGAAAAAGGCCGCGAAAATTTCAGCGCAGGCGCACATCAAGGCAATGCAGTATTGTCGTCCAGGACGTAGTGAATATCAAGTCCAGGCACATCTCGAACATCATTTTCAACAACATGCGACACCCACGGCCTATGGTTCTATCGTTGGCGGTGGTGCAAACGCTTGCGTATTGCATTACACAGAAAATTCAATGTTGTTACAAGCAGGCGACTTGCTACTCATCGATGCTGGCTGCGAGTATCAATATTACGCAGCGGATATTACGCGTACGTTCCCTGTCAACGGTCGATTTAATGAGGCACAAAAGGCGCTTTATGAATTGGTATTGGCGGCTCAAGTTGCCGCAATCGCGAAAATCAAGCCGGGCAATCGTTGGAATCAGCCACACGATGCCGCCGTTAGGGTTTTGGCCAAAGGTTTGCTGAAGCTCGGTCTACTGAAGGGCAATCTGCAGACAGTCATAAAAAATGGTGATTATAGACAGTTTTATATGCATAAGACCGGTCACTGGTTAGGGTTAGACGTGCATGACGTGGGTGACTATAAAATAAACCGGCAATGGCGCGTATTTGAGCCTGGCATGGTTTTGACGGTAGAACCAGGCTTATATATCTCCGCCGGAAATAAAAAGGTTGCCCGGAAGTGGTGGGATATTGGCATAAGAATCGAAGACGACGTGGTCGTCACGAAAAATGGTTGTGATGTATTGACGCAGGATGTGCCAAAAACGGTTTTTGAAATTGAGGCGCTTATGTTGTCCGCTGTTCAGCAGAGCGATTAAAGGTTACGAGGTAAAAGGTAAAAGGT
>JBGMRO010000109.1:4597-9491 GCA_048061555.1 Thiohalomonadales bacterium
AGGTAAAAGGTAAAAGGTAAAAACCCATAAATCGCTACAGCATGAAAGAATCTGAATCATCAGTTAACACGCATTATGATATCGCTATCGTCGGTGGTGGGCTGGTGGGTGCCTGCCTTGCACGGGCGATGTCTGATCTACCCATAAAAATTGCTATCGTCGAAGCGGTTAAGTATCAGGCGGCTACGCAGCCGAGTTTTGACGATCGAGCATTGGCCTTATCGTTTGGTAGTCGGCGCATATTCGAGGGTTTGGGCCTGTGGCAAAATCTCAGTGAAAAGGTTACCCCAATTCACCATATTCATGTATCCGAGCAGTCTAAGTTTGCGGCGACTCGAATCAGTGCTACACAAGAAGACGTTGATGCACTGGGGTATGTGTTGACCGCACGGCAGCTTGGTTTGAGTATTATCGAACAGATGCAGACACAGCAGAATCTGACTTTCTATATGCCAGCAGAGGTTGTCGCGATAGACAACAAGTCACCGGGCGTTGCCAAAGCTGAACTTGGGTTTATTTATCAGGACAAACTCACAGCGATTACCGCCAACCTGGTCGTCGCGGCAGACGGTGGCAAGTCTACGATACGAAATTTGTTAAATATCTCCACTCGTACCTCTGATTATCGGCAAACTGCAGTGGTTACAAATATTATCGCGCAGTTACCGCATAAGAATGTCGCGTATGAACGCTTCACCCGCCACGGTCCACTCGCCTTGCTGCCGATGCAGGGTCAATCTCTATCCTTGGTATGGACCCAGACAGAGAAAAGCCTGGATAGCGTACTGCAATTAAGTGATGCTGATTTTAACGCAGAGGTTCAAGCTATTATTGGTAATAGGCTGGGAAAATTTACTCGGGTTGGCAGGAGACTAAGTTATCCTTTGCAGCTAACTCGTGCTAAGGAACAAACCCGACCGCGTTTAGTTCTGGTGGGAAACGCCGTGCATACTCTACATCCGGTAGCGGGACAAGGTTTCAATTTGGGCTTGCGGGATATCGCAGTCTTGGCCCAGGTCTTAAGTGATGCGATCAAAAACGGCGTCGATGTCGGAGATAGTTCTATATTACAGGACTATGTAGCATGGCGTAAAAGTGATCATGCTAAGACCATCGGTTTTACCCATGCCCTGGTAAAAATATTTTCAAATAACATTATACCCTTGCCGCAGCTACGCAACCTGGGTTTATTGGCAACGGATTTGTGTCCATCCGCAAAACACGTTTTGGCTCGAACGACCATGGGATTGACCGGGCGTTTACCACGCTTGGCGCGTGGTATGCCGCTTTGAAGGAATAGCATGGTAAAAAAGGCAAAATATTATGATGTAATCATTATAGGTGGCGGTATGGTGGGTGCGTTATGCGCGCTCGCGTTGGCACGATCGAATCTCAGCATCGCCGTCGTAGAAGGCAAGACGGTAAAGAGCAAATGGCCACAACAAAGTTTTGATATGCGTGTCAGTGCACTGACGCGTGCGTCACAAAATATGCTGTCGCATTTGCAGGTTTGGCCGCAAATGGCCGATATGGCTGTGCAGCCATTCAGCGACATGCATGTCTGGGACAGTGGTGGTAGTGGAGAAATCCATTTTGATTGTGCCGATATCGGTGAGACCTGTCTGGGGCATATTGTTGAAAATAGAGTCATTCATGCCGCCCTATGGAAAAAACTCAAGGAATCTCCACAAGTCGATGTCATTTGTCCGGCACAAGCAAGTGCGATACAGATAGACAAACATTCTGCGACAATCGAATTCAGTGATCGTGGCTCGCTGTCTGGCAAGCTCTTGGTGGCCGCCGATGGTAGTCGTTCTTGGGTACGCGAGCAACTCGGTATCGAGGTGGAACAAGGTGACTATCATCAAACGGCGCTTGTCACGACCGTAAAGACCGAATTCACACATCAAGATACTGCATGGCAGCGCTTTTTACCCACAGGCCCATTGGCATTTTTACCCCTGCGAGATGGGTATAGTTCGATCGTATGGAGTACCGCCAATGAACAGGCGGCGCAGTTGTTAGCATTAGACGAAGCTGCTTTTTCGATTCAATTGGCCAATGCATTGCAGTCACGACTGGGTACAATTTCTGATATTCGGCAGCGGGCAGAGTTTCCGCTACAGCATATGCATGCCAAGCACTATGTATTATCGCGGCTCGCGCTCGTCGGCGATGCGGCTCATACTATTCATCCACTGGCAGGTCAGGGTGTTAATTTGGGTTTCGCCGATGCCTCCTGTCTGGCGGACGTGGTCAGTCGGGCCCTTAAGGAAAATAGAGATATAGGTGCCTTCGGCACACTACGTCAATATGAGCGTTGGCGTCGCGGCGAGAATGCGCTAATCCTGAATGGTATGACTGCCTTGAAACAATTGTTTGGTTCAGAAAACTCGCTGATAAAGATAGTGAGGAATATTGGATTGACCGCCACCTCACGTGCTAACCCCGTGCGTAACCAGATCATACGTCTCGCAATGGGTCTACGAGGTGATTTGTCGAGTTTAGCTCGGCCATGACCCGCACTCCCTAGATATTCGCAAAGAGACTCCGGAGCCTTGAGTAACGAACTCATGGGCTAAAAATGAGTACAAAAAACGATCAATTCTAAATCACCACGGGTAGCATGGCATTTGTACTGGCGACGTTTAATTTTTGTGTAAACGAGCTATACTATTCTGATCTGGTGAGTAAATCTCCCATCTAATTCATAATTAGTGCTAATCCTAGAATAAAACAAGCTTCAACCGGCCAATTGATGGGTAACACGGACACCACCCAATTATTCAAATTATAGAAAACAAAGCGCGAGTTTTTCTGCGAAATTAGTGGGTAGGCGAAATTTGACAATGCGTTTTCGGATTCATTAGTCGGTTCGTCGAATTCGATAATGATGAAATATCAAAATTAAATGATGATGAAAACAAAGTCTATCCTAACGATAGGGTTTAGTAGTGCTTTTCTATTGCTATTGATACTGAGTGCAACGGCATTAATTATCATCGATAGAAATGTCGCCAGCATTGATCAAATCGTACATATCAATAATGCAAAAGTAGAATTAATCAGCACTATGCGTAACGCTGCAAGAGAGCGTACGGTTATTTTGCAAAAAATGTTGTTGCTCGACGATGCTTTTAGCCGAGATACGGAATGGTTAAAGCTTAATAGCGCAGGGTCTAGCTTCGCTAAAGCACGCCTAGCGTTACTGCAGCACCCATTAAGTCGGGAAGAAAAGGCCTTGCTGGAAACGCAGGGGATTATGTCTGCAGAAATCGCACCTTTACAACTAAAAATTGCAGATATGATTATCGATGGTAATACCCGACAGGCTAAAAAAATGTTGCTGCTTCGTGCCATACCCGATCAAAATAAGGTATTTGAAGTACTTACGATGTTGGCGAAGTTTCAGGCGAGTTATGCAGATAGTATTGTTCTACACGCGGCCACTGACTATCGTTGGGCGGTAAGCATTGTATTAGTATTTACATTTACCGTGGCCGCGTTATTTTTCTACATTTCACTTTATACAGTTCATAAAACGACCTCGGCCGAGCAAAGCCTCAGGATAGAAAAGGATATCGCCGAAACGACATTGTATTCAATCGCCGACGGCGTTATCACGACCGATGCGGAGGGTTTCGTGACGCAGATGAACGAGGTCGCGCAGGATTATACCGGTTGGAAAATGGCTGAAGCCGTTGGCTCACCGCTCCAGAAAATTTGTGTTATTACTAGCGAAAGTGATAGAAATCAAACTACCGTGCTGTTAGATGCGGTGCTTCACAAAAAGCTACCGGTGCATCTCAATAAATATCTGTATCTACTGCAAAAAGATTCGCAACGAATTTCTGTCGAAGGCTCAATCGCCCCCATAGGTGCAAAAAACCAAGATATTACGGGTACGGTATTAGTATTGCGCGATGTTTCCCAACGTATTACCGCTGAAGGTGAATTACGTTCTTATAAAGAAAATTTGGAAAGTCTGGTCGAAGACAGAACAAAGGCTTTAGTCGAAGTGAATAAAAATTTAGAATCCTTTAGCTATTCGATTTCAAATGATCTACGTGCGCCTTTGCGTGGTATCAATGGATTTAGTCATGCCTTATTAGAAGATTTTTCAGATAAGCTAGACGAGCAGGGGAAGAGCTATCTAAATCGTATTGTGAATGGGACAGAGCGTATAGGAAACCTTGTTGATGATCTGCTGGAGCTATCACGGGTATCCAGTGGTGACATCAATAAAGATCGCATTGATTTATCGTCTATTGCTAATGAAATCGCCACATTGCTAGAGGAAAAGCATGCTACAAGAAACGTCCAGTGGGAGATTGCAGATGGCATGGTTGACCAAGCCGATGAAAGCCTAATGTGGGTATTGTTAGAAAACTTAATGGAAAATGCCTGGAAATATACGGCACGTCGAAGTATGGCATCGATAAAATTTTCTTCTATAAAGGAAGATAATCAAGTCGTTTATTTTGTCAAAGACAATGGTGTCGGTTTTGATATGAGTTACTACAACAAATTATTTGGAACGTTTGAGCGCTTAGATCAGGGTGCCAATAACGAGGGTGCCGGCATCGGATTGGCAACGGTTAAAAAAATTGTAGGGAGGCATGGCGGTAAAGTTTGGGCGGACGGCTCCTTAAATAAGGGGGCGACATTCTATTTTACACTCGATAACCACTTTCAACAATTTTCTGAAAGTAACGGCCGACCTAAAAGGCGTTACAATTAGACGCTTTGGGCCTATACCCAAAGCGTTTAAGATTTAGGCTTTATTGCCGTCCTATTTTAACCATAGCTTCGTTGAAATTCCTTGCAATAGGCCGACTATTACGCGTCATTTCGCCTCGCTATGGATAAAATATGACAGGCACTAAACACCTAA
>JBGMRO010000110.1:0-9451 GCA_048061555.1 Thiohalomonadales bacterium
ACGGTCCTGAATCGTCCATCCCAGTCCCATGCCCTAACAGGGTCGCTCGTATCATCCATAACGACACAAAACAGCGGTGGTCTCACCTAGATTCTAAGCAGTCTTGTCGGTGATAACTTTGCTAGGACATATAGTTGAATATCTCTTCACTTTTTTACCGTTGTTCACTGATACTGCTAACTTTCGTTGCGTGTAAAACGGGTAGGATATGGACTGGGTAACCCCAAAGCTAGGCCGTCTGCTGCAGGGATGCGGCAGTTGAGTTTATTTGTACACGACGTACTTATGCCGCGAAGCAGATGGACGTGCGTAGGCGGTCAGGGATGTATTCACGCGCGCCTAGATTTGGGGTTACCCAGTCCATAGCTGGCGATCTTGCACTACGCTTATACGTAATTCTGATACCTAAATTAACTATGCAGTACCTCGAATAATGACATAACTGCGTTTTTTTATTTTAATAAATTTAAAGTAACAAAGTAGAAGTAGTGTACGCAACCCGAAAGCTGAGCAAGCGTTTTGCTGAATTCGATTCTAGTGTGCAAGCTTGGATCAATTACGTGCGTTTTGCCGACTCTTGGGCTTTGCGCCGACATGTTTTAAGCAGGTTCAGCTGGTAAAAATTTCGTACGGCGCTATGCGCCGCTTCAGTGAACAGGAAAATCAGTGTTTCAGTGCCCAGGGCATCAGAGGTCAGAGTATGGCAGCGAACTCAACAACCGAAACCCAATGTAGTTGTAACGGAAATCCGGAATGGGCCTGTAGCGGTAGTCCGCGCGCGCATAGGCTGGATAGTAGACCCACGAACCGCCGCGCAACACGCGCCCATCGTCGCTCTGATCAATATTTGTATCTTCAGGTGTATCCAATTTATTCAAACACCATTCCCACACATTACCCGCCATGTCTTCCACACCATAAGGCGAGGTACCGTGCGGATACATACCCACTGCGGTGGTTTGTTTAAGATAGTCCCCACCCTGCGATTTTTCGTTCACGTTGGCGTAACCGGCCAGGTAGTTACCCCACGGGTATTCTCGCCCATCTGGTCCGCGTGCGGCCTTTTCCCATTGCTGTTCCGTGGGCAGGCGTATTTCATAACCCAGTTGTGCCGATAACCAGCAGCAAAAGGCGATCGATTCGTACCAATCTACATCGGTGCGCGGGCGGTTGGCCTGCAGCCACTTCGACTTTTTTAGTTTGTGTTTCTTAAGGTCTAACCACCAACGTTCATCTTCATAACCACCCGCATCGATAAACGCCTGGTATTGCCTATTCGTCACCGGATAACGCGCCATGTAGAATGTCTCTAATTCCACTGTCTGCTGTTTTTTGCCTTTACCCTCACCGTAGATAAACGCGCCACCCGGTATTTCCACCCAGTCGATATCAGGCAATCCATTTTCATTCAAGCCGACACCGGCACGCGGGTCACCCCATTGTGCCAATTGATCACCGATTTCAAGCCGGCGAGGGGGGGCGGTCTCTACGGTCGCAATTTCATCCAACCAGGCCTTTACCTCTGGAGGATATTGCGGTTCCACAGAATATTCCGCAAGGCCCACGCCTGCACGTGTGTCGCCCATTTCCGCCAGTAGGTCACCAATTTCCAGGCGGCGTTTGGGGGGGGTAGCCGGGTCTTTTATTTCTGCCATCAAATCATCAATGTTATTTACACGACCTTGACTCTTGTTACGCATGTCAACAGACGCCGCAGCAACGTCGGTGTTTAGCGGTTGCCCGTGCAGCAAGGCATGTACTGAGGCCAGCAAGTGGTCCGCGCCTGCAAATTCCTCTTCACCGCGCCAATCCGGTAGGTCCAATACCTTGGTCGGCGAATCGCGGAAACCAAGCGGTAATTCTGCACGCGTTTCGGTGCGTAACAAAATACCGGGTGGGCTGTTTTTATCCTCGTGAGATTTGTCTTGCCAATAATGTGCGGTGTGCTTGGTCCAAAGATGCAGTACGGGTGTTTGCAACGATGGTGATTCGACAGGCTGCCGCGATTGCTCCACTAATTTAATGCGGTAGCCTTGCTGGGTTAGCCAATGACTAATGGCGCTTGCTTGTTCGTGGTCTTCTGGCATATAAACGAGTTGCAGAATATTGTTAACATCTGCATTAGAATTAGACTGTTTCTCTGTGTTTTCTGAGGTTTTTAATCGATATCGTTCGCCGTTCAGCATTTGTAATGTCACACTGTTAAACGGTGGGTCCAACGGGATTTGTCTACCTACCCACAAACCCTGCCACTGTTTTATGCCGTTGGGTTCGGTTTGCAGTAATACCGGCGTGGGTAAGGGTAAGTTGATATCAATGACGTGATCCGCCTCGTCCGCCGGTAGACATTGCAAACCATTCTGATATAAGCGCAGACCTATCCGGTTGTTTTCTCCACCAGGAAAATGGCTTGTTAACCAGGTCGGTATTGTCGTCGTGGTGTCTCTTGTGGGGCTAAGCTGCTTGCCGGTTGAACCAAATATGGCAGAGACATAGTGGTTTAGCCAATGGGCTTCCTCAGGTGCGGCATCATCCGCTTTAGTTAGTTGCGGTAAGGCACCGCCAATCCAACGAGTGAATTCTCGACGTTGTTCAGGCTTTGAAAGTTGTGTCAAGGTATAGAGTAATTGTTGCAGACCTCTTTTGACTTCGTCTTGATTGTTTTCCCGGGCATACCAGCGTAGTCGTTGTTCGAGACGGTCGCGGGGTTTCCAATGGCGGGTGTGATCTTCTACGAATGCCTTGGCTTCAGTATAAGCATCCTTTTCCTGTTGTTCGAAATGGTCTACTAAGGCGCGGGCGATACCACCGTACATCACTAAACCCAGGGCATTACGCGACTGGATAATATCTTCATAAAACCATATGGTGGCCTCCAGCTCGATATCGCTTTGCGGGGCGTAGTCTATTCTGGTATTCCGTAGCAATAAGGGTTCGATGTGAGTGGCCAACGCTACCACCCGCAGAACTTTATATAAGGGCAGGTCTTGCTCTGCCAGGGCGGCGACAAAGGTTTTATCATCATCTGTCGTTTGCAGCCAACTCAAGGGGTATCATCCAGAATGGACTGTAATTGTTTAACCGCCGTGGCAGTTGTGGTGCGGCGCCAGGGGATCAGGCGTAACCAGCTATCTAACCCCTTTGGCCAACGACTGTCATGCAGTGGTATTAACGCTACAAGCGGCGTTTGTCGTTTACGGCAAAGACGGGTCAGATGCTGCCAATCATCTTTACGGGCACGAAGATCTAGACCGCGGAAATTTAATACACCCAGATCACTGGCTATTATCACGGGCACCCCCGTCACCGGTGACCAGGTGATTTCACCCTGTTCCGTCCAGCGGGTGGCTTGTTTGGGATAGTTCTTAAAGGAATAGACATAACAAAGTGGACCCATGAGTGCTTGCAATTGTGCTTTAAGCTCGCGCAAGTCTTCCCACCAGGGCATCATCGCGTCGCTGAAATCCAGTAGCACATGGCAACCATGACTGGTGGTAGTGCGGGAAATAAAGGGGAGGTCGGATAAAAATGAGCAACGCACAGCAGATTCTATAAGCCGGGGTATATCCAGATTCGGTCCTGGTGCAGATGTGGCAACTGTACTGCTGAGAATAGCGCGAATCTTACTGCGTGCTATCAATTGCGTGCGAGGCAACGGGGGTTCGCTTATATCATCTATGCCTGCAAAATTTGGCATGCGTAGCGAGGTGCGCACAGTGGCTAGGGACTGCAATGTTGTATCTTTCAAGGGTGTGTTTAAAGAAGGCGGCGGCTGAGTCACCGGTGGCATACGATGTTTTAGTATTGTGGGTAATTCTTGTTTTTTCTGCGCTTGTACTCGCTGATACCTAGGGTGGCTAATAGCGGCTTGCCGGGGGCGGTAGGGTTGCCATTCGCTTGCACCGAGATAACTATCGACGCCAAAACCAAGACTGGCCCGAATGCGTTGGTGTTGCACCGGGGTCTGCGGATTTAATTTCTTTAAGGACGTAACTAGATCTGCAAGACCAATGTCCGATCGCCGCAAAGCTAGAATGGCCTTCTTTTGCCTTTGTTTTTGCGTATTATTTGCCATTCTCATTACGTTGTTTTCGCAAGGTGGCACTTTCTATCTGTGGCCAGAGATGCTTGTCACCAGGGTTGAGTCCCAATTTCAAACAGGCTTTCACGGCATCGAGATATTCACTGGTGCCTGGTGGTCTGCGTTGCAAGTCTTTGGACTCTTTTTGAATGTCTTGAAATTTCTTCGCGACCTCGGTGTATAAATCAGGATTGGACTCAATTTTGCCCGGCATATTCCGCACATGGTAATCGGCAATATCAATGAGTGTTTCAACATCGGGACTATCCAGCTCCAAGCTGACACATCGGCGCAAGAACGCGGGCGGTAATTCTCGTTCGCTGTTAGTTGTGATCACACAAAGAATCTGCAACTCCTCAGATGCAGGGGCCTTGATTTCTCTTCCGGTAGGCGTGGTGAAGCGCCGGCTATCCAGGGGTTCTAGTAGGTCGTTGGGTAGGTCTGGCTCGGCCTTGTCGATCTCGTCCAATAAGATAACCAGACCAGGGGTTTCACCTTCAAGGCCAGGATACTCCGGTCGTCGAAATCGGTTTTGTTTTTCGAATTTAGTAACGTCTTCAATATTTCCGCCACGTCTATAAGCGCTCTGTTTTTCAAAGGCCCACCAGAACAAACCGGGGTTTTGATAGACCCATTCATCCAATAATTTATTATCATCGCCGCCTGCGGCCGCTGCGTGGGCATCGTGCAGGCGTTGCAGTTGATCAATACCGGCTGTGAGGTCTTCCAGCCGGCTGCGCGATGTCAGTGTGTGTTTTAAAAAACTTTTTCTCTCCATACCCGCTAATGCTTGCGCCAACGTGGTTTTACCACAGCCCGGCGGACCCGAAATTAATAGCGGTCGTTCCGTGGCGAGAGCGATGTCTACCGTAATGGCAATATCTTCTGTAAAGAGATAAGGTGCGAAGGATTGATCGCCTTTCCAAATGCCTTCGTCTGGCAGTGTAAAAAACGTTGTTTTGTAGTTCATGACAAATCCTTTATTTACTGATGGATAAATTCATCAATGTTTTTATAATTGATATATTGATCGTCTTCTTCATCTGGCGACAACGCGGGGGTAATGGGGGTGACGCTACTCGGTAATGCGTCAGGAAGCTTGGGTCCCGTTGCTAATACCACCGAAATAGTTCGAAATTTTTCCGTAATTTGTTGTGACAACTCGTATAACTGGTTTATTTCCAGATCAGAATTATATACAAATATCAACAATATTAATTTAGTCGTGGCTGTGCTCTTGAGTCGCAGTAGCGCGGTTTTCTTGTCTTCTTGGGGAAAGCATATCCTAGTTATTGCTTCATCGAGGTCTTGTTTAAAGCTTGCGTGACTATCAATCGAATATACATCGCATTGCTGGGGATAGGCCCATGCTCTTCTGGCATAGCTTTTTCCGGTAAATGTGCCTCGTTGGCAATTGATGGCAGCGGGCTGTCTTTTATTTCTACCGGCAGCCAGCATAGACGCCGCTTGCGGGCTTACCCACAGGCCCCTAATTATTTCCAATAATGTCTCAGCATCGCGTGTCTGCGTTATTTGGGTGATTTCATATAATAAGTCATGCAAATTGACTAGAGCTTTTTCCGGTTCTCGAACCAATAACCGAGCCAAGGCATCGGCGAAATTCGCGTTTGGATTCGTAGGTTTGTCACCGCACTTCAATTTATCCCAGGCTCGTTGTAATGTATCTTGAGAATTTGCCCCTAGGTTAGCTAATACATCACTAATGCGCTGGATTAGATCCTTGAATGGTGTACGGTCTGTATTAGCCAGGGCACCCAAACCGGATTTTATTTTCACCAGCTGAACGTCTATGTCTTCAAAACGAATGAGGTTGTAGTCTGTCGGGCGGGTTACTGCAAACAACGGGTCATCGGTCATGTCTTCAGGTGAAACAACCTCGTCCATCAATACACATATCAGTGTAAATTTACTGTCTATACAACGACGCCAGGCCAATATGGTGGACTCCACCTGCACCCAGCTGGAATCAAACGCGTCTACCGACATGAGTATGATTGCGGCGTGGCATTCCGCCATCCATTCAAATAAGCGCGGGCGCCATTCATCGCCTGCCTGGATAAGCTGGTCGGTCAATACATCAAAACCAGCGTCGCTTAAGTCATCGCAAACCTTCTTGAGCTTGACTTGGTTTAGCTCGGTTTTTGAGCTGTGACTAATGAAGAGTTTTACGCCGTTCTGAGCCATAGTGGTTTATAGAATATAATGGTTCGATTGATTAATATGTGCGCAATACTGATAGTCAATCCTATCAGAGTTATGATTACATTCAAATTAATTTAACGATCGCCATCTTATACGACTTTACCTAAATAAACGCACACTCTCTACATTCTATCCAAGCCCTGCATCGATGTCCTCTGGTCTCGCAATTCGTATCAATTTGGCGATGGCCTTGTATTTTGATTTTAGATTGTTGTTGAAGGGCAGGGGCTAAGCGACATAGTTTTCGACGCGATCGACAGGATCGATGCCGGCCAGTTGGTTGTGGGCGCGCACTAATTCAGTGAGTCGTGTCGTATATCCTTCTGAACCAAGATGTCCACCGTAGACTAACGTGGCGCCTTTGAGCAACAGATAGCGCGCCAGCTCCAGCATGCATGCCTCCAGGTGAATACTGTCAAAACCGAAATGGCGTATGTCGGTGCTTTCGGACATGGACATGGCGATTTTAATATGTTGTAGGGGTTTTTCGGTAGCGATGCGTTGTAAGGGTGTGGTGACCTTGACGCCGATTTTATTTAGGGTGTCTCTCTCCTGTTCCCGGTGGCGGATCGGGGTAAAGCACCGTCGTATCGTTGGCTATTCCTGCGACGGTGAGCAATTCCGGGGCACGGGTGAATGGTCTGTCTCCCGCTTGAGCCCAATTCTTCAGATTGATGCGGTCATATGAGTGACGCAGGGTCTCTTTCAACAATAAATCAATCACCGCCTCGGCGTTGATGTTCTTTGGCCAACAGGATTTCTTTTTTACACCATTCCCGGCTGGCGTAGTTATCTGTCAATACACACAGCAAGGAAGTGTCTGTTATGCCCTTAGAGATTTGATCTGCAAACACGGAACCACTCGCAATGTCTCCGCTATCGAACCAGGTCTTGATGGGTTGGGTGATGGCATAGGTAATAACGCCGATATTCCTCTGGGGCAGGATAGCTGTCAAAAAAAGTGGGTGTCCAATAAGTTTCCAATAAGTTAGAGTTAGGGAAAAAGTTACAATAAATTATTAGGGAAAGGGTGAGTGCGCGCGCCACCGGTTGTTTTACGGTTTGAAAGCATATCGAAAATCGGGGTGGTTGTCTATAATAATGGATGTCCTGCTTAAGTTACTTAAGTTAGTTTCGCCCTACATCGTTTTCCTATACTATATGTATATAGTATAGGATGCACTTATTGAAATTAGTGCTATTTAGGATTGGAATCACGTAGATTTTAAATAGCGTGCAAATTAAAAATGGTCTACTTGTCAGCTAATGTTTTAATTAAGGTACTATAGTGAGTGCATCGGCGTGCAACAGCATATAGCGATATAATCGACTAAGTGAGTTTAAATTTACTATTTTCAGGTTGAGTAAATTTATCCCGGCCGATGCGTATGAGCTCGAAACAAATCCTATTTCTTAGGGCCACTAACAATCATATATAATGAAATTCTACAACAGTATAAAAAAAAGAATTGACCGACTTTTGCTAGTCAATTTTGACAAAGGTTCGGGTTTTTATCGGCATAAACGGTTTGGTAAGTATCTGTATATCAGGCATCCAAAACATCTAGCTAAAGAAAGAGACATTTTGTGGGTTTGCGAAAATTTATTTTTTCACCATTATCTGCCTAAAGGTGACGATGTTGTCGTCGATCTCGGTGCCGGATATGGCGACGAGGCTTTGTATATCGTCAATAAATCTCCGAACGTGACCTACATCGGCGTCGAGGCACAACCGGTTATATTTGAATGTTTAGCGAATACGTTCAGATCATTAGGCGAAAAAATAATTGCCTTGCAGTATGCTATAACCGATGCTGAATCGCTTAAATTCGCCAGCCATTTTTCTTACGCATCAGTTGGTGAAATACCAGAAGGTTATATAGAAGTGCCGACGATAAAATGGAAGAATTTTCTTCAACGGTATGATATTAATAAAATCGATCTTTTTAAGATGAATATTGAGGGTGCAGAAAAGGAGATACTTCAAGGGATTGAGGATTTCAGTTTAATAAAACGTTTTATTATATCTTGTCATGATTTTAGGGCAAATTATGGTGATGGCGAGTACTTTCGTACGAAGGAAATTGTAACGACAATATTAACGGAAAATGGTTTTACGATTAAAAAATTTAGTTACGGAATAGACTTTGCTGACGATTGGGTTTATGCAGAGCGTGAACAAAAATAAAATTATGATTGGACTTCTACGTTTTTAATTTACCAAACCGAACTAACTAGTGCCCATCCACATCAAGTCTAGCAATTAAATGGGTGTTTATTGACCTCTAACGTTCATTCCACTACGCTTAAAATTATCCATGTGTAAATTTTTGTTAGGCACTTATTTCCACTTGCCAATACCCAACATCATGCCATTTTCCAAATTTGGAACCAACTTTTTTGAAATGGGCGACCTTATACATACCAAACTTTTCATGTAACGCAATGCTTGCTTCATTCGGAAGTGTTATCCCACCGATAACAACGTGAATACCCATCTCTTTTAACTCCTGGAATAAGGATTCATAAAGCTTGGAACCCCAACCTTTAGAAACTAATCTACTCGATAAGTAAACTGTAGTTTCAACCGTGAATCTATATGCGCTACGTGTACTCCATGCTGTGGCATATGCATATCCGATTATTTCTCCCTCATCTACTGCGACAAGCCAAGGTAAACCATCAGCCGCGTCCCTTGCAATGCGGCTATTTATATCGCTAAAAGACACCATCTCTTCTTCAAAAGTTACCACCGTATTTTGAATGTAATGATTATATATGCCAGCGATACATTCAATATCATTTTCTGTTGCATGACGAATCATAAATGTTCCCAAGAATGCCTAACGCTCACGTAAACTGTCCGCTGAATGTGCTGGTTAAATGATTTATGCCCACGACACATGTGCAGGTAAATTATAGTTACTATACTCGATATGTACGACCCGCCTATGCCTAGGTTTCACAGATTTGCTTGATGAATGTAGAGTAAGTGGCTTCATAATAACCATATCTCCCTTCTGTACTTCACATAGATAGGGTTTTTGAATTGTGATTTTCTCAATTTCTTTCTGATTGAGTATTCCTAATTCATGGCTTTTCAGAATTACTTTTAAACAACCATTGCTTTCAGCAGCATCATCTAAG
>JBGMRO010000111.1:0-9435 GCA_048061555.1 Thiohalomonadales bacterium
GTCGAGAGTTGAGCGGGAATATTGGTTTAATGATTACCGGCTTGGATGCAATCTAAAAAAAGGCTAACTTAGATGATCTAATAAGATCCCGGTAGTTTGACGCAAACGAAGGCTCATTAGCCTGGCGATTTTTCGCATAATCTTCGCACCGATGGCCGGTTGTTCGTCCAACATACGTTCGAAATTGATACGTGTAAACATAATGATCTTGGCCTTCTCGGTGGCAACCCCGGTGGCAGAATGCGGTAGATCATCGAGCAAGGACATTTCTCCCATGCTCTTACCCGGACGAATCGTGGCGATGCACTTGTTTTTGCGGATGTCATTCATTTTGAGGATATCGACCTTTCCTTCAACCAGAATGGCCATGAATGATCCTTTCTTGCCTTCCTTGAAGATAATCTCGTCACGATCGACCTCATAGGCACGCACGTAATGGGCAACAAGTTCGATATCGCTACGGGATAGATCTTCAAATAGCTGTGCACGCTCGATCATTTGGCACAGCTCATCCCTAAATGCCTCACCATCCCCCAATAAAAGCAGATTGGGTTCATCTTTTAGGGTGCGCGGAGGCGCAGTGCGATAGGCGTCTACACCTGCGGATTTTTCGGTACGATTTGCTTTTGTCGGCAACTTTGCGGTCTCTCTACTAGTACACCCAAGGCATTATTCCGGGAACGGATTGCGCTGATGCCCCAGCGCAATCCTACCCTAAACAATTAGCAAAGAATGTGCCGCTTATGCCTTTTTCTTGCTGCGCCTTAGTCGAGACAATAATCGACGTGCCATATCGCCAAACATCTCGGTCTGGGTTGGATGGGGATGGATCGCCATCGCGACCTGATCTACAGTCATATTGCCCGATACCATCATGACCGCCTCACCGATCAGGGTATCCGCATGATCGGCAAGAAAATGTACGCCTACGATACGGCGATTTTTCTTGTCCGCGACGATCTTGATCATGCCATGCAATTCGTTATTTATCATTGCCTTGGCATCTAGACTCATCGGCATTTTGACTTCCACGGCGTCGATGCCCTGCTGCTTGGCCTGATCGATGGACAAACCGACAAAGGCCGCCTCTGGACGGGTAAATATCACCCCGCAATCTTTATTCTGGTCATACTGCATATCTTCACCCAGTATGGTCGCAGCGGCGACTCGCCCCTGTTGGCCCGCCGTATGGGCGAGCATGAGACCGCCAATGACGTCACCCACCGCAAAAATATGTGGCACCGAGCTACGACAACGGCTGTTGACCTTGATGACCGACTTATCGACCTCCACACCGGCCTTTTCTAGTCGCAATGCCCCTAGTTCGGGCCGTTTACCGGTGGCCATAATAACGACGTCGCAATTGTAGACTTGTTTCTTGGCCTCGCTATCCTCATAGATCAACTGTGTCTTGCGTTTGCCGCTGCGGGGTTTGATCTCTAATACCTTGGCCGAAGTGGCAATCGTCAGGCGTGGATCGTCATTCAGGACCGCAGTCAGGTGTTTGGCGATTTCGCCCTCAACTTCGGCCAAGATGCGCTCCTGCGCCTCGACCAGCAACACCTCGCTACCAAAATCCTGGAAGATCTGCGCCATTTCCAGGCCGATCGCACCACCGCCGATGACCCCGATTTTCTTTGGTGCTTGTTCCAGGCCCCACACGGTATCGGAGGTCAATAATTCCTCGCTTGCGACCGCAGCATCTGCCCCTGGGATCGGTGGTATAAACGGTGGCGCACCGGTGGCGATAACGGCAACACCAAAGGTGATATGCTCACCACTGGAACCGTCTCCATTGGGTGCACGAGCGTGCGGGTCTGTATTGTTGCCCGAGGTATCCACAAAGATTCGATGATCGGTCTCAAAACAAGCAAAACCCTGTATCACCTTGACCTTGACACCCTGATCGGTCTTTAGTGCGAGCTGTCCGCGGGTCTCTAATACGCCGCGCCGTGTCGCCTCTAGCTTGCCCCAGTCCAGCTTGGCCTTGGTCGTTCCCATAACGCCGAGGTGTTCATCATGGGCGCGATCACGGATTCGATCGGCGGCCGCACGCCAGGCCTTGGACGGAATACAACCACGCCAGAGACACTCGCCACCGGGAAAGGGTGAATCATTGATCATTGCGACCTTGATTCCATGTCCAGCGAGATCTCGTGCACAATCTTCACCACCGGGTCCGCCACCAATGACCACGACGTCATAGTCCCAGTCACCCTTTGGAATCGCCGGACCCGACGGGCCCATCCAGGTCTCGGGTTGCTCGATGAGTTGTTTCAAGGTATTTAAGTATTTGGCTATTTCGGCACCGTTCACGACACGATGATCGGCGGTGACCGTCAACGGCATACCTTCCGAGCCGGTCGCCGAGATCGCCAATATCGCGGCAGTCCCCGGGGTTGGTATCGCATCAAAATTTGCGACCCCTAACATGCCCATATTGGAGACCATAAAACTCGGATTTGCGTATTCCTCCGGTGCGAGGCGGCGTTTACGCGCCCGATCCACCAGATCTTTCCAACGTGTGCCCAGGTCTTTCAAACTACGTGATTCACAGTGGCGCAACACGGGTACCACCAGGCCACCGCTATCCACGGCGACGGCCATACCGACATCGACCACATCACGCTCGACTAATTTATCGACGGGCTGATAACACCAATTCACCGTGGGGTGTTTTTTGATCGCCAGCGCACAGGCCTTGGCAATAGCCACAGTGACCGATACACCGCTTTGCTTAGACGCCTTAATCAGTGCGCCGGGTTGCGCATTCACGGTGACATGAAAGGTAGGCATGGTCAGTGACGCCGTCATCGAATGACTGACCGCCCTTTCCATGGCGGTCATCGAACGACCATGTCCTGGCACCTGTACCTCCGGCATAATATGCGCGGGGGTCTGTCGCTCTACTTGGCTGGGCCGTTGTAAAGGCTGGGCGCGACGCACGTCAGCGGCTACGATAACCCCGCGGACACCACTACCCTTTAAAGTATTCAGATTTACGTGCAGCGCCGCAGCAAGTTGGCGTGCCAACGGACTCGCATATTTATTATCAGGCCGTGCGGCGGGTGTGACCCCTCGCACGTCGATTTGCCGTGCCGGCGCTTTGTGCCCCGGTGCCGGATGCGCCGCCGCTATTTGGTGACGCAATTCCTGATTAGACGGACTGGTGACGTCGTCACCCGTGCCTGAATGGCCACTTGCTAATGGAGTCGCACGGGTACCACTGACGGTTTCATCGGCCTGGTCTACGAGATAGGCCATTGCACCACCGACGGGCAAGACACTATCGACTGCAGCGATGGGCCCGGACAAAAAGCCCTCTCTAAAGATTTCGACATCCATTATGGCCTTGTCAGTCTCGACCGTGGCGACCACGTCACCGCGCTCGACCTTATCACCTATAGATTTTTCCCAGCTCACGACCACGCCCTCGGTCATGGTATCCGACAACTGGGGCATTTTGATCACGTGGCTTGCGCCGGCGGGTTTTTCATCGACCGCCGCTATCGATGTCGCGGCTGTAGACTTGGGCGCGGCGATGCCGGATGATGCCTGCGCGGTAGAAGATTCTGTGACGGCGTCACTAGAAGAGACTAGATACGCAATAGGATCACCGACCGGTACCACACTATCGACACTGGTCAATGGACCCGATAAATAACCATCACGAAAGACTTCGACGTCCATAATGGCCTTGTCGGTCTCGACCGTCGCGACGATATCGCCGCGTTCCACTTTATCGCCGAGTTCTTTTTCCCAGCTCACCACGACGCCTTCTGTCATGGTATCTGACAGTTGCGGCATTTTTATTACATAAGTATCTGACATTATTTCCCCAGCATGGCTAATACAGCGGCAACTACATCGTTTGCATTCGGTATCGCAGCCTTCTCTAAGGCATGGTTAAACGGAACCGGAACATTGACTGCAGAGACCCTAACCGGGGCGGCATCAAGTTCAAAGAAGCATTCTTCATTAATGATGGCCATGACCTCAGCGCCGACGCCTACCGCAGGCTCGGCTTCTTCGACAATAATCGCCTTATGCGTCTTACTGACAGACTCGCGTATGCCCGCCCGGTCGAGCGGGCTCAGGGAAAATAAATCGACGATCTCCACCTCGATAGCATGTTGCTTAGACAAAACTTCTGCGGCCTGTAGACACCAGTGCACAGAGACGTTGTAGGCGAATAGCGTCAGATCCTTACCCGAACGCGCCACTTCAGAGCCTTCTAAGGGGTGAAAGTATTCCTCGTCCGGGACCTCGCCCTTCATGTTGTACATCAGCTCGTGTTCATTGATAAACACCGGATCATTACAGCGTATCGCCGATTTGAGTAGACCGTAGGCCTGCTTGGCGCTGGAGGGTGTGACGACACGTAGGCCTGCGATACCCATAAAGACCTTTTCCATACGGGCAGAATGTTGCGCACCCAATTGATGGGCGGTACCACCGGGCGATCGAAAGACTACCGGTGCGCTCAATTGTCCCCCAGACATGTAACGAACCTTGGCGGCGGAGTTGGCGATTTGGTCTAGCGCCAACCAGGCAAAGTTGACCGACATAATCTCGATTATCGGTCTAATGCCGACAAAAGACGCCCCAATGCCGACACCGGTATAACCGTTTTCCGATATTGGTGTATCAATAACGCGCTCGGGCCCGTATTTATCCAGCAAACCTTGGGTCGCTTTATAGGTCCCACCCGCGACGGCGATGTCTTCTCCCATACAGATCACTAAGGGATCTCTGGCCATTTCTTCATCATGGGCACGACGAATGGCTTCCCAATACATTATCTCAGCCATTATTTTTCTCCCCCATGGTCGCTGCCGATGTTAGCGCCGCCTAGAACATATGGATCGTTTTCCGCGAAGACATATTTTTCGAGTTCTTCGACCTTGGGCTCTGGTGACTCCTCAGCAAACTTGATAATGTCGTTTTCGATATCGGCAATGATTTGTTTGTCCAGCTCTTTATATTCGGCCTCGCTATAGTCACCAGACGCGATTAGGCGATCACGTAAGATCATCACCGGGTCACGTTTGTTCCATTTGACCTCTTCGTCTTTGGCACGATAGGCGTTTGAATCAGACATAGAGTGGCCACGGTAGCGATAGGTCATCAATTCCAAGAAATAAGGGCCCTTGCCAGAGCGTACATGCTCAACGGCGATTTTTGCGGCCTTGTAAACCTCAGCGATATCCTGCCCATCGGTCTGTGCGGCCGGGATATCATAACCACTCACGCGTTTATATTGGTGCTGTACCGCAGTAGAGCGATCAATACGCGTGCCTATGCCATAGAGATTATTCTCGCAAATAAATAACACCGGTAGATTCCATACCTTGGCGATATTCAAGGACTCATGAAAAGTACCCTGATTATTGGCCGCGTCGCCGAGGAAACAAATCGATATTTCGTCTCCGCCTTTGAGTTTAATCCCTTTAGCGATACCGGTGGCCAGAGGGAAAGGCCCACCGACTAGGGCATATCCGCCCATAAAGTGATGTGGCACGTCGAAGATATGCATCGAACCCCCGCGCCCCTTACTGGAACCGGTCTCTTTAGCAAAGAGTTCCGCCATGACTTCCTTGGGGTCGGCACCACACAAGATGGCATGTACGTGATCCCGATAGCCGGTAATCACGTAATCGTGGCCGGGGCGTGCGGCCTCCATCACGCCATGGGCGCAGGCCTCTTGTCCCGGGTATAAATGCAGAAAGCCACCGATTTTTCGTTCTACGTATGCTTCATAGCAACGTTCTTCAAATCGACGCGCAAACAACATGCTGCGTAATAGCCGTTTATTATCAGCCGCAGATAAGCTCATTGATCACCTACTGTTTAGTTTAAGATGTTTAGATTATTGAGAACGGGCAATAATAGCGGATACGTCCGCTTTTTTCTGACTAAAATATTCCGCCACCCGCCAAAAGCCCGATATGATCGTTGTTTTGAGGCGTCAGGTCAAGTCATAAGCACTCTGTTTAAATAGCCAAATTACCAAATATTTGTTATTTTTCAATAGTTTAAATGACTGTTTTAGGCGCTACTCAAACACAGCCGATAACCACTGTATTTACGCATATTGATGACGCCGCTATCCATAATCAAATATTGGCCTTTTATGCCCTGCAGTCGACCCGAAACTTCTGGCGTCTTTTCCAGGTTAAGGGAGTTTACCTTTTCCGGATAGTGCTGCACCGGATATTTTATCTGCAGCATAGAATCTTCCAATGCGAGTATGCCGTCTGCACCGTATTGCTCTCTTACCTTATCTATTTGTGGTTTGGCCTGAGCGATTAATTCAGCGGCGCGTAATACAAGGTCGATGCTTTCCGCCTCCCCTCGCAACATCTTGCGCCAATCGGTGCGATCCGAGACCCATTGTTTTAGGGCCACTTCGATCAGACCTGAGATGAGCCGATTTTTTACTCGAAATATGGGTAGCGCCTGACTGGCACCCTGATCCATCCAGCGTATCGGGATCTGACTGTGGCGGGTAATACCCACTTTTATACCGGATGAATTGGCCAAATAGACAAAATGATCCTGCATACAGTGGTCTTGCGCCCAGGCCTCATCGCGACAGGTGCCCTGCGCAAAATGACACTGTTCAGGACGCATAATGCACATGTCGCATTCCGCTAACGATTGCATACACGGAAAACAGTAACCTTGCGCATAACTTTTTTTAGTTTTACGACCACAGTGAATACAATTTATCTGGCCTGCATAAGTTAGGGTGATTGACTGACCCAATAACGCATTCATGTCCACTAATGCATCGTCCATGGGCAATTGATATTGCACCGTATCACCTAAGTGAGTGTGCATTTTTCGTATATTACCGCATACTTCCATAAGGCCTGTTTCCTGTGTTGAGAATAGAGAATATAAGCACTCTTACGCTAAATCACCCCAGAAGGTTTGCAGCGCGCAGAGGGTGGCTACAGCGGCCGTTTCGCTGCGCAGAATCCGTGGACCGAGACGCAGAGCTTTGAATGACGATTTTGTAGCAAGGGTGATCTCAGCTGCGGTCAGACCACCCTCTGGACCGATAAGCACTCTTATGCTCGCATCGGCGGGTATGTTCAATTGTTTTACACCTAATCCCGCCTCAGGGTCGAGTATATAGCTCCACGACGACCCCTGCGCCGCTATCCATGAATCCAGATCGCTTATCGCATGAACCTGTGGCACTCGATTGCGACCACACTGCTCGCAAGCACTAATCGCCACACGCTGCCAATGCAGACGACGTTTTTCCATACGTTCTGCAGGGATATGCACTCCGCAGCGTTGGCTATCTAGCGGGTAGATCGATGTTACCCCTAATTCCACCGATTTTTGTATGGCGTAGTCCATGCGTTCACCGCGAGACATGCACTGTCCCAATACGATCTGCAGAGAGGACTCGACTTCCTTGTTTTCAAACGATTCGAGTAAAACGGTGGTACAGCGTTTGCCGACACTTTCTATACTGCCGCGATATTCGCCTCCTTCACCGTTAAATATTACAATAGGATCACCCGGAGCCAAACGTAGTACCTTGGCGACATGCGCGGCGGATTGCGCATCTAAGGTGAGCGACTCTCCGCAATGCAGTGTGACAGCTTGATAGATTCTTGTTAGTCTCATAAGTGATACAATAATGAATATCTTGGGTTTTCTTTGGCTTTACTATAAGGCACAGGTATTCGGCATATAAACCTATATTACGATAAACCTGAATAGTAACAATTATAAGTACGGTAGGCATTTACTGTTTGCAAGTACGACGAAATCAGTAGAAATTAATAACCCATGGAAACCCTGACTCTTACCCGTCCCGACGACTGGCACTGCCACCTACGTGATGACACTGGCCTGCAATCCGTGGTCAACTACACGGCTAGGCAATTCCACCGTTGCATCGTCATGCCGAATTTGGCAGCACCTATTGTCAATGTAGAAATGGCCATGGCCTATCGGCAACGCATCATACAGGTAACGACACCAGACCTGGCTTTTAAACCCCTGCTGACCCTTTATCTAACCGACAATACGCCCGCTAAGGAAATTATCGCTGCTGCACAAAACCAACACATTGCAGCGATAAAATATTATCCGGCCGGCGCCACGACAAATTCAGACTCGGGCGTGACCGATTTCGCCAAGATCGAGGCATGTCTGGCGACGATGGAGGAACAGGAAATCCCATTACTCTGTCATGGCGAAGTCACCGACCCTGACGTGGACGTATTTGATCGCGAAAAAGCCTTTATCGACCGTCATCTTAGTACCCTGGTAAAAAAATATCCGCATTTGAGAGTCGTATTTGAACACATCACCACTAAGGATGCTGTAGACTTCGTTTCCGCTCAGGGTGAAAACGTCGCCGCGACGATTACACCACAGCATCTATTGCTAAACCGCAACGCGATGCTCGTCGGTGGTATCCATCCGCATCATTATTGCTTACCCGTATTGAAGCGCGAGACACACCGCGAGGCGCTACTGGATGCCGCGACTAGCGCGAATCCTAAATTTTTCCTCGGCACAGATAGCGCACCGCATACTCGAGGGCGCAAGGAATCGAGTTGCGGTTGCGCGGGAATTTTCAGTGCGCACGCGGCCATGGAACTTTACGCAATGGCCTTTGAGACACGAGACGCGTTGCACAAGCTTGAGGGCTTCGCGAGTTTTTATGGCGCTGATTTTTACCACCTCGCACGCAATACAGAAATGATTACACTAAAAAAACAAACATGGACGGTGCCGCCAACACTCAAATTTGCAGATTCAGTGCTGGTTCCCTTCTACGCAGGCAAGACACTCAATTGGAAATTAGTCGATGAACCCACCCAGTAATATACATGACCACGAAGAGAAACTTCAGATCGCACAGCGATTTCGTGGTTTTTTACCCGTTATTATCGATGTGGAGACGGCGGGTTTTAATGCCGCCTCCGATGCCTTGCTCGAGATCGCCGCGGTCATTGTGGACTACGATTCGAATGGCGATCTTGAGATCCAGGAATCTATCGCCACTCACGTCAAACCCTTTGCCGGCGCGACTTTTGATAAAGCCTCGTTAGATTTTATCGGCATCGACCCCCATCATCCGCTGCGTATTGCGCAAGAAGAACCTGCGGCGTTAAAACGTATATTCGACCCCATTCGTGAAAAGGTGCGCACCACTAAATGTACCCGCGCCATACTCGTGGGCCACAATCCATCGTTTGATTTGTCTTTTATAAAATCTGCGGTCGAACGTAACAAAATAAAAAAAAATCCCTTTCATCAATTCAGCACCTTCGATACAGCCACACTCGGTGGCTTGGCCTATGGTCAGACAGTATTAGCACGAGCAGTGCAGACTGCCGGAATCGAGTGGGACAACAAAAGCGCACACTCTGCACGTTATGACGCCGAAAAAACCGCGCA
>JBGMRO010000112.1:0-5562 GCA_048061555.1 Thiohalomonadales bacterium
ACACCTAATTTCGAAATTCACGACGCCTATTTTCAACAGCTCGACAATGTTCAGTATCTGCATGTAGATGCAGATTTTAATTTTAGTGAGCCAGTACTAGAAGCGTTACACAATGGTATCAAAATGACGATCGTTTTAGATGTCGATGTGTATCGGAAAAGAGCCTATCTGTGGGACGAAAAAATTACTCGTCGTGATCAACGCTACGAATTAGAATATTTTAGTTTATCGGAACAGTACGTTGTCAGTAGTCAGCATACCAACGAATTATATAGTGCAATGACTTTGCAATCCGCAATTTATTTACTGCGGGATATCAAACCTCTAGCCGTCATCGATAATGCCTTGTTGTCAGAAAATGAGTCTTATTACGCTACCACCCGAGTACGATTATCGCTAAATCGTTTACCGGTGCCCTTGCAACTCAATGCATTTATCTCTACGCAATGGTGGTTGATGAGTGATTGGTACTCGCGGCCAATTTTGCGGGCAGAGACGGAGGCACAATGAAACAAGTGCCAAGCCTGATAAAACGATTCTCCAATAGCTATATACCGGTAATTATCATGGCGTTGTTTGTAGTGTTATCCATGACACTCTTGAGCCATGCGACGGAAAATTCATCGCAGTTTGGTCGCATGCATCTCGCTTTGGTGGTGGTAAATTTTTTGGGCATGTTTTTATTGCTAGGTCTCATCGGCGCCAATACGTTGCGCTTGTTGCGGCAATTAAAGCGACACACAGTTGGATCTAAATTAACGACTCGTATGGTGCTTTTGTTCGTGGTTTTATCCGTAGCTCCAGTAACCTTGGTTTATTACTTTTCCATCGGCTTTCTACAACGAGGCATCGACAGTTGGTTTGACGTAAAAATAGAGCGTGCGATGCAAGATTCGCTCGAATTAAGTCGTGTTTCACTAGACTTAAATAAACGCGAGTTGTATCGGCGAACGCTACAATTGGCGGTGGAGTTACGCGATGTTCCCAATTCTGCGGCACATATTATACTGGACGATTTACGCATCGATAGTGACGCGATAGAGTTGAGCCTGTTGACTAATTCAGGTCAAGTTATTGCAACCAGTAATAGTGATACCTTGACAATAATTCCACGACGGCCGGACGAAGTCATCCTGCAGGAAGCACGGATCAATAAAAGTTATACGGGTATGGTGCGGGATAGGAATAAAAATCTACAAATAAAGGTCGCTGTCATGGTGACGAGTCTCGATGTGAGTTCAAATCCACGAATTTTATACGCCCTCTATCGTGTTTCAGAACGCATTAGTGAGCTAGCGAATGGTGTTGAGGAAACCTTCGGGAAATATAAAAAGCAGAGTTTTTTGCGTGAGCCGCTTAAGGATATTTTTGTATTGACTCTCTCCCTGGTACTTATGCTGAGTTTGCTGACCGCAGTTTGGGTGGCTTTTTTCTCCGCTCAGCGGCTAGTTGCGCCCATTCGGGTATTGGCTGCCGGCACCCGGGCTGTCGCCGCGGGGCACTATGACAAACGATTGCCTGACGTCAGCACAGACGAATTAGGTGAGCTCGTTCGATCTTTTTCTGTCATGACGGAGAATCTCGCCATCGCACGTGACTTAGCGCAGCAAGGACAAGAGGAAGTGGAGCAGCAGCGGGCCTATCTGGGTGCTGTATTGGCTCGTTTGTCTTCCGGTGTTATCACTTTAAACATGAATAGGACAATACGCGTCGCGAATAAAGCGGCGAGTCAATTATTAGACTTAGATTTTAGTGGGGCGATGGGGAAGCCGATCCGTCAGATGCCAAAAATAGGGCCACATTTGGAAAAATTTTTCAAGCAAATTAACCTCCATCTTGATAACGAAGACGATGAATGGCGGGAAGAAATAAGTATTAAGTATAACGCGAGTACCAAATTTATTGTTTGCCAAGGGGCGCGTTTGCGCGCGGATAGGGTAGGGCATTCGGGTTTTGTATTGGTCATTGACGACGTGACCATGGTTATGCAATCGCAACGGGCCGCGGCATGGGGTGATGTCGCGCGTCGCCTTGCGCATGAAGTTAAAAATCCGTTGACCCCAATACAGTTGTCTGCTGAGCGAATAAAGCGCAAATTAATGCATAAACTCTCCGGCTCGGACGCAGATATGGTAGATCGATCTACCAATACCATTGTGCAACAGGTAGAGACCATGAAGCGACTCGTACAGGCGTTTTCAGAATATGCCCGCGTACCAAAGATTGAGTTGCAACCGGTCTATATTGATACCATAGTCAAGGAGGTGCTCGATTTGTATGTCGATGAAGAAGCTCGGATCAAATTTGAAACCTATTATAGCCATGACCACCCTCAGATTGAAGCTGATTCTGGTCGCATGCGACAATTGCTCAATAATCTAATTAAAAATGCCATGGAGTCTATGAAGGGTATAGAATCGCCTATTATTGCAATTAGTGTGACCAAAGTAGCCTGCAAGGGACAAGACTTTATGGAGCTGCGAGTCTCCGATAATGGGCCAGGTATTCCCAAACACCTATTTGATCGCTTGTTTGATCCTTATACGACGACGAAGTCAAAAGGTGGTGGCCTAGGATTAACGGTGGTGAGCCGTATCGTAGAGGAGCATTCGGGCAATATTTTTGTCGAGAACAATAATAAATCCAGTATTGAACCGGATTATGGCGATGCGCTTAGCTCTAGACCCGCTTCAGTGGTAGGATGCTTTAATCAAGGCGCGACGTTTACAATACAAATTCCCGCCTTAGATAGTCGCAAAGAGGTGGAGACTGACCTATACATGCAAGCAACACGTGTGCGACGATAATGCCCCATGATGGAGTCGTAACGACTCCGTGGATAATCCATAACAATCTATAATAACGCTCTGAAAAAAAATGAAACCAAATATTTTAATCGTAGATGATGAACCGGATATTCGCCGCTTGTTACAGGAAATTCTCGAAGACGAGGGCTACTCTGTAGCGATTGCAAAAGACGGCGAGTCGGCTAGAAAATCGATTGACGAACGGGCACCGAATCTAATTTTATTGGATATTTGGATGCCCGATATAGACGGCATTAGTTTATTAAAAGAGTTTTTCGATGTCAATCATTTGCGTTGTCCAGTCATTATGATGTCAGGTCACGGTACGGTAGAGTCTGCCGTAGAAGCCACGCGTTTGGGTGCCTTTGATTTTATAGAAAAACCCTTGTCATTAACAAAGATTCTACTCACGGTCGAGTCGGCGTTGGCCAGTATGACGCCACAATCCAATGTGTACTCCACGACACAGAAATTAACACAATCTGTAGAACTCGTTGGTAAAAGTGACACGATCGTCAAACTAAAAGAACGCTTAGTGCAGTGTGCGAAGCATGATGTCATCGCCCTGATTCGCGGTGAGCTAGGTGTGGGGAAAGCTCATTGTGCTCGATTTATACATACCCACAGCAGCAGAAAAAATCACAATTATGTTGAATTACGAACAGCCACCTGGATGGAAAGTCAACAAGAGAAAATTTCCGAATATCTCTTAGGTACAGAACGAGACGGTGTTGTACAGGAAGGTCTACTGGATCAAGCCAATGGCGGCACACTCTATTTAAATGATGTTGCCGAATTAGATTCCGATTCACAATCAGCGCTGTTTAGTTTGTTGACATCCTCTGTTTTTTATAGAGTCGGAGGTACGACACCGGTCGACATGGATATTAGAGTCATTCTGGCGACGAGCAGGGATCTGGAGCAGGAAGTTGAAGAGCAATTATTTCGCAAAGAATTATACTTGTCGATAAACGGTTTTCCAATACATGTGCAGCCTTTACAGGCACATGGTGAAGATATTTCTGAGTTATTACAGCACTACGTAACAATTTTCTCCGACCGGGATGGCTTGCCTTATCGTAGTTTTTCTATGGCAGCACAAAACAGGTTGCGCCACTACCATTGGCCCGGAAATATTCTGGAACTTGAGAATCTGGTTCGGCGCTTGATGATCCAAAATGGGGGGGCGAGTATTAGTCTGGAAGAGGTCGACAGCATTCTTACGGAGAAAGTACAAAACGAACACAATCATGGGCTGGCAATTTTTGAAGAGTCAACCGCCTTTGAAATGCCATTGCGTCAAGCGAGGGAGTTATTCGAAAAGGCCTATTTAGAATACCACCTGCGCCAGGCAGCGGGCAGCGTAGGCAAGGTGGCGAAAGTTGCGGGTTTAGAGCGTACGCATTTATATCGAAAGTTACGCGCGCTTAATATTGATACAAAACTATCTACCGCGAGTTCTAAATAGTCTCGCTAAGCCTACAACGAATACCGTAAAAATGGATGTTTGCCTTTTTTTTGCTTGAATTACGAACAATTACAATAAACCAAGAATTTCTATGAAAATAATCGTATTGGGTGCCGGCCAGGTGGGTTCGTCTGTATCTGAGGTATTAGCGAAGGAATCTAACGACATTACCGTTGTTGATACTGACGCCGAAAAATTGTCGGAGTTGCAGGATCGACTTGATATTCGCACCGTCGTGGGCCATGCAGCCTACCCTGAAGTTCTCGGTCGGGCGGGCGCTGAGGACGCGGATATGGTGATAGCGGTCACCAATCGTGATGAAGTCAATATGATCGCCTGCCAGGTCGCCTATACCGTATTTCATACCCCCACTAAAATTGCCCGGGTACGTGGTGTCGAGTATCTGTCGCATCCACAATTGTTTACCCAAGAATCTTTACCCGTCGATGTGCTCATCAGTCCTGAACAGTTAGTGACCGATTATGTGCAACGACTCATTGAGTACCCGGGTGCATTGCAGGTACTTGACTTTGCCGGCGGTCGAGTACAGCTGGTCGCCGTGAGAGCCTATTATGGTGGCCCCATGGTGGGAAACCAATTAAGCGCCATTCGTGAACATATGCCTGGTATTGATACACGGGTGGCCGCAGTATTTAGGCGGGGTAATCCGATTATTCCGGTTGGTACAACGGTAATCGAAGCAGATGATGAAGTATTTTTCATTGCCGCCAAAAAGCATATTCGTGTCGTGATGAAAGAACTTCGTCGTCTCGATAAACCTGTAAAACGGGTTATCATCGCCGGCGGTGGTAACATCGGGGTTCGCTTAGCTAGTGCGTTAGAGCATCACTACCAGGTTAAGCTGATTGATCACAATTCGAAACGCTCACGCACTATCTCCGAATTGTTGGATAAGACCATTGTGCTCTACGGCGATGCCGCAGATGAGGAGATGTTATTAGATGAAAATATAGAGCATACCGACGTCTTTTGTTCAGTCACTAACGACGACGAAGCGAATATATTGTCGGCCATGTTGGCAAAGCGTCTAGGCGCTACCAAGGTCATGGCACTCATCAATCGAGCGGCCTATGTAGACCTAGTGCAAAGTGGCATTATCGATATAGCGATTTCACCCCAGCAGGCGTCTATTGGTTCATTATTGGCGCATGTGCGTCGTGGCGACGTAACGGCCGTACATTCTTTACGGCGAGGTGCTGCAGAGGCGATTGAAGCGGTTGCCCACGGTGATGAAAAAACATCAAAGGTCGTTGGGCGAATGATTGA
>JBGMRO010000112.1:5662-9426 GCA_048061555.1 Thiohalomonadales bacterium
AAGCGGTTGCCCACGGTGATGAAAAAACATCAAAGGTCGTTGGGCGAATGATTGACGATATTCCACTGCCACCGGGGACGACGATTGGTGCAATTGTGCGTGGTAAGGACGTAATTATAGCGCACCACGACACCGTAATTCACACCGATGATCACGTCATACTTTTCGTGGTCGATAAACGTCGTATTAGTGATGTCGAGCGCCTCTTTCAAGTAGGCATAACTTTTATCTAAGCGTACTTTCTAGTTTGTATTCAATTGTTGAAATGTAACTGCTCACCCTATTCAGCATAAAACTAGCGACTAAGTAGCTTATGAACTACGTTTGTAGCTGCTCAGGCAGTTACTTTGAAATAAGATAAAGCATTCATACAATCCTATGCAATTACTCTCTATTCTTCGCATCATGGGCATATTGCTTATGATGTTTAGTTTTACTATGTTGCCCCCTGCCGCGATCGGTTTTGCCTATGGTGACGGCGACGTTATGCCCTTCATTTGGTCGTTTAGCTTGAATTTGATTAGCGGCTTGTTGCTTTGGTTCCCGGTCAGAAAACACCGTGTAGAGCTTCGGTTGCGCGACGGATTTGTCGTCGTGGTCGTATTTTGGTTAGTGTGGGGCTTAGCGGGTGCAGTTCCTTTCCTTTTCTCAAAAAACCCCGCCATTGGTATTAGTGATGCGGTATTTGAATCGATCTCGGCACTGACGACCACAGGGGCGACCGTGATTACCAATATTGAATCATTACCCCATTCCATTTTATTTTATCGGCAACAGTTACAATGGATGGGCGGTATGGGGATTATTGTATTGGCGGTGGCAGTGCTGCCAATGCTGGGTATTGGCGGTATGCAGCTTTATCGTGCGGAGACACCTGGCCCAATGAAAGATAACAAGTTGACCCCGAGGATAACGGAGACCGCCAAGGCACTTTGGTACATCTATCTCGGCTTGACGATCATTTGTGCCGCCGCCTACTGGGCTGCAGGTATGGGTGGGTTTGATGCGGTCAGTCATGCATTTTCGACTATTGCGATCGGTGGGTTTTCGACACATGATGCCAGTATTGGGTATTTTAATAGCCGAGCCATAGAAGTTGTCGCGATCATATTTATGATATTGGCCGGGCTAAATTTTTCCCTACATTTTGTCGCCTGGCGTTCCTTGAATCCGAGGGTCTATCTGCAAGACCCCGAAGCACAAACCTATTTATTGATATTGCTGATTGTCTCCTTTATTACCACGGGTTATCTCTATATCTCACATACTTACGATAGCTTTTTAGATGCCTTGCACCATGGTATTTTTCAAGCCGTATCGATTGGTACGACTAGCGGTTTTTCGACCGCAGAATATGGCTCCTGGCCCGGTTTTTTACCTGTTTTATTGATATTCTCTAGTTTTATTGGTGGCTGTGCAGGTTCCACAGGGGGCGGTTTAAAGGTGATTCGGTTTTTACTTTTATTCAAACAAGGCCTACGTGAGATCACACGCCTGATACACCCTACTGCACAAATCGCAGTTAAAATAGGAAAAAAGGCCTTGCCTGAACGAGTCATTAATGCGGTTTGGGGGTTCTTTTCCTTGTATGTAGCGTCGTTTGTATTATTGATGTTGACCTTGATGGCAATGGGCATGGACCAAATAACGGCATTTTCTGCGGTCGCGGCGTGCATGAATAACTTAGGGCCAGGTTTAGGTGAGGTCGGTTTAAATTACGCGTCGATCAGTGACCAGGCGAAGTGGGTACTGGGTTTTGCGATGTTATTGGGTCGTTTGGAAATTTTTACGTTACTGGTGCTGTTTACCACGACTTTTTGGCGTAAATAACACTTTAATTTCCTATGGACTCAAAGACTGATAGCAAAAAAAAGCGGGATTGGGATGCCTATTACCGCGACTTAAACATCGGTTCTGAGATACCCGAGCCCGTGCGGGTCTTGCGTGAATATGCCTATCTGTTACCCGCTAAAGGTGAGGCCTTGGATATCGCTTGTGGTTTGGCCGGAAATGCGTTTTTTCTGGCTCGACAGGGTCTAGAGACTAGTGCCTGGGACAGTGCCGAGTTTGCCTTGCGGCGAGTTCGAGAGATCGCGCGAACCCATAAACTTAGTCTGCAGTTGGAGCAACGAGACGTCGAGCAGCGACCACCGGCTAAAAACAGTTTTGATGTGCTGGTCGTGAGTCGATTTCTGAGCAGACCATTGGCAAATAAATTGATCACCGCCTTACGCCCTAATGGATTGTTATTTTATCAAACCTTTATGTTGGAAAAGTCTCCCGATATAGGGCCATCGAACCCGAAATTTTTATTGCAGAATAATGAATTACTGCGGCTATTTGCGGATTTGCGGCTTCTGGTTTACAAAGAACTTGGTTTTGTCGGAGACAAGCGCCAGGGTCTAAGAAACGAAGCTTTATTAGTTGCAAGAAAAGAACTTACCCTTTGATTTAATATATTAGTAAAAACTTTGTTCTGATCCTGGTTTTGACCCTAAAGTTTTACGATCTTCCTATCAATTTTCTGCTAAAGAATTCCCACTAGCGGCCGAATCAATACTATCCATAGTCATATTTGAGAAATCCGTCGTTTACATTTGCTGGGAAAGTCAACCTGATGAATATTCAATTCACAAAAAAATATCAAATTTTACTTCAATTGTTTGTTTTGGCGGGCTGTCTTTTAGTCGTCATTGCACCCAATGTCGTACAGGCTAAGCTTAATCAAAACATCTCGAATACGCTCGAGTTTGGTGTATTTCCCTATTTTCCGTTGCGTGAATTAGAAAAAATTTATGCACCGATCGCTGCGAATTTTTCTGAGCACCTCGGCGTGAATATAGCCTTTAGATCAAGCTCGTCATATGGAAAATTTCGTGATATAGCCGATAATCAGGTATTTGATATCGTTTTTGTGCAACCCTTTGATTACGTTAGGCTTGCGGACAAATACGGATACGTGCCATTGGCTACCCATGTGGATAGACTTAAGGCAGTCTTTGCCGCAAAAAATGCTAGCGTATTGACTAAGCTCACGGACTTGCGTGGCAAAAAAATTGCCTTTCCACCACCTAGTGCCGCGGTAAGTCTGTTGTTAAGGGCGTATTTGAGGCAGCAGGGCTTGTTTGAGGGTAGGGATATTTCAATTAGTTATCACAGTACCCATGTGTCCTGTATGCAGCAAGTCCTGATTGGCAATGCCGATGTGTGTGGAACTGAAGAAGTCTCAATGCAGTTTTTTGCCAATCGGATGCGAGTCAAAATGAAAATTATCGCGCGGACACAACCGATACCGCATGTCTTATTTGCAGCCCATCCACGCGTAAGTGAAAAACAACGAGATGAACTCATCAAGACAATCTTGTCATGGAATGATTCCGAGAATGGGCGACAATTCATGGGTCGAGCAAATTTTGGGGCGTTTGTAAAAATTACTGACAAAGACTATGACGTGGTTAGGGCCATTAGTCATAACCTTAAGAGTGACACACTCGATAGTGGCACACGCTAAATCAGGGTAATAGATCTTGGTTAGAAATTACGATGCTTAATTTGTCTCTAAAGTACAGGATTGCGGCGATTATCTTCTTGCTTGAAGCGATGATGATGGCTGCTGTATTAGCGACGACCTATGTGAATCATTCTCGTTCACTGGATTATCAATCACAAGCACATGAGCAAGTACTATTAAATTTACTCGGCGAGTTGAGTCGAGTTACCTTTTTGACCTCAGAATATAGTGAAATACAGTCTTATATCGAAAA
>JBGMRO010000113.1:0-9355 GCA_048061555.1 Thiohalomonadales bacterium
CATCTAAACCAATAAAGATTCCAAAGTCGGTTATGGACTTGATCGTGCCACTAATCTTGTCACCCTTGGCATGAGTACCGCCAAATTCTTCCCATGGATTGGCTTTACACTGTTTCATACCTAAGGAAATTCGACGTCGTTCTGCGTCAATATCGAGTACTACAACCTCGACTTCCAGACCGACTTGCACGATCTTGGATGGGCTAATATTTTTATTGGTCCAATCCATCTCAGAGACATGCACTAAACCTTCGACGCCTTCTTCTACTTCGACAAAACAACCGTAATCAGTCAAATTAGTCACATTTCCGAACAAACGAGTCCCAACGGGGTAGCGACGCGAGATATCTTCCCATGGATCGGCGCCCATTTGCTTCAATCCGAGAGAAACACGTGTCCGCTCCCGATCAAACTTCAGGACTTTCACATCGATTTCATCGGCGACGTTGACCACTTCACTAGGATGTTTAATTCGTTTCCAGGACATATCGGTGATATGTAACAATCCGTCTATGCCACCCAAATCTATAAAGGCACCATATTCGGTCAAGTTTTTCACGATGCCCTTGATGACTTGGCCTTCTTGTAAGTTTTCTATTAATGCATCCCGTTCTTCACTCGTCTCTGCCTCAACCACGGCGCGACGTGAAACCACCACATTATTGCGTTTTTGGTCGAGTTTAATAACCTTAAACTCTAACGGCTTACCTTCAAGATAGGACAAGTCGCGCACTGGACGTACATCGACTAGTGAACCCGGTAAGAAGGCGCGTACTTCATTAATTTCTACGGTGAAACCACCTTTAACCTTACCATTAATGATACCAATGACATTTTCACCGGCTTCATAGGCAGTCTCCAGTTCACGCCAAGAACGGGCACGAATGGCCTTTTCTCTGGACAGGCGTGTTTCACCAAATCCATCTTCTACATATTCTAGGGCCACCTCGATCTCGTCACCCACGGAAATAGTTACTTCACCCTGTTCGTTCTGGAATTCAGCTAAAGGGATAACCCCTTCTGATTTCAAACCAGCGGCGACTAAAACGACATCAGAATTCATGTCTACAACGGTACCCATCAATAAACTGCCGGGTATCATATTGATACTGGATAAACTTTCTTCAAATAGATCGGCGAAACTCTCACTCATGTTACTATTACCTTTGGCGCCTCATACGTTCGTAATATAGTAGCTAGCGTTAAGCACACCAGCTCCACTATTTCTGAAAATAACGTTTTATCACTAAAATTATTGTTTGCTAATCAGAAACAATTAGGGTCAATAAATAAAGTCATAGGTTGAAACGACTTGCCAAAATGGCCAATTATAATTCGGGCGATGCCCACGTTTTTTACTACTTTTTATGCGACGATTATGTCTGCTGTTCCCACAGCGATAAAATCTGCCCCACCACCATCGACACCGTCATATGCGTGGTATCAATCAATACGCTTCCTGCAGGTTGTACTAAGGGCGAGCTTGACCGGGAGCTGTCCCGTGCATCACGTTCCTGTATCTCGGCCAAAAGATCGGGAAGACTAACACTAATTTGCTGCCCAATCAACTGCTCATAGCGCCTACGTGCCCTTTCCTGCACACTTGCGGTAATGAATACCTTTAAACTTGCATCCTTAAAGACTACGGAACCCATATCTCGTCCATCGGCTATCAGCCCCGGGTGACATCGAAAGTCACGTTGCCGAGTCAATAATGCCTGTCTCACCGAATTTAATACCGCTACTTTTGACGCCGCCTGACTACATGTCTCACTGCGAATGTCGCGAGTCACATCCTTACCGAACAAGAAAATGGCTGTCTTCGACATATCCGCACGGGCGGAAGACTCGCTACTATCTTCGATGGGTGAATTGACTTCGTTGTTTATTGAACGGAATTCAATATCGAGACCCTCGGCCACTTTTTTTAGTGCCGTCTCATCATCTAGCGCTATACCTTGCAAGAGAGCAGCCAACCCGGTCAAACGATATAACGCACCACTGTCCAATAAATGCCAAGCCAATTTGTCGGCTAAGTGACGGCTCACGGTCCCCTTGCCTGAGGCGCTGGGTCCATCGACAGTTATAACCGGCACGGTAGTCGAACTCGTCTGTCTCATCACACTTCAACTTCGTTGATACGTAGGCCACTGTGTCTTGCGAGACTGACAAAATTAGGAAATGAGGTCGCTACATTGGCGCAATTGTCGATGATTATGGGTCGTTCGGCGCGCAAGCCCGCCATGGCAAACGCCATCGCAATACGGTGGTCTCCTTGGCTATCGACCTTACCGCCGTCCATTTGCCCACCTTCAATAATGATACCGTCGTGTGTGACTGTCGTTTTTATACCGAGTACGTCTAAACCATCGGCCATTGCTTGAATTCTATCGCTCTCTTTCACGCGCAACTCACGCGCCCCCGTTAAAGTTGTGGTTCCTTGTGCACATGCCGCCGCGATAAATATTACCGGGAACTCATCTATCGCAAGGGGCACCTGCTGAGGTGGAATGGCTATCCCCTTCAATGCCGCATGTTTGATAGTGATGTCGGCCACAGGCTCACCGCCGATTTCACGTCGATTCGTTATGCTTATATTCGCTCCCATCAAATTGAGAATGGTAATCACCCCCATACGCGTGGGATTAATGCCCACGTGTTGCAACGTGACCTCAGAATCTTTGGCGATACTCGCAGCAACCATGAAAAAAGCGGCCGAGGAAATATCACCAGGCACATCAATATTCGTTGCCGTGAGCTGGCCACCCCCCGACACACAAACGGTGGCACCATCACGACGAACTGAATACCCAAAACCCGTTAGCATCCGTTCGGTATGATCACGCGTAGGCGCAGGCTCGGTTACACAGGTCTCACCTTTAGCATACAAGCCGGCCAATAATAGTGATGACTTGACTTGCGCACTAGCCACTTTCATATCATACCGTATACCGGACAAGGACTTTCCGCCATGTATATGCAATGGTGCAGTGCCATCGTCGGCGGTTTCTATGTGGGCACCCATGCTAGACAAAGGGTCTATGACTCTACGCATCGGGCGCGTTGATAGAGACGCATCGCCGGTGAGTGTGCTTGAAAATGCCTGCCCCGCCAACAATCCAGACATTAATCGCATAGCCGTGCCGGCGTTGCCTAAATCCAATCTCGCCGCGCTTGCCTTTAGCCCATGCAAACCCACGCCCTCGATCTCGACATTGCCGTCTTGCGGACCACGAATATTTACGCCCATGCGACGAAATGCCTCCAGTGTTGCAAGGGAATCTTCGCCTTGTAAAAACCCCGTTATTTTAGTGCACCCGTTTGCTAGTGCACCCAACATTATAGCGCGGTGGGATATCGATTTATCGCCAGGTACGCGCAAGGCCCCGGTCAATCGACCTCCTGATTCAACGGTAAATTGTAGACGAGATAAATTTTTTTCTAACACAGTTTTTATCCAACAGTTAAGGAGGTATAATTCAGAGTAAGGTGTAAGGTGTAAGGTAATGAATTACGTCGATTGTTCAGTAAATTTATCGCGAGCGTGCTTGGCTCGGGAAAATATTTCGAGTAAGGAATCACTATCTTCTTGTTCTATGGCAAGGGTAAGTTGATCTAAACCATTACGAAATTCTTGTATCACTAACAAAAGTTCGTCACGATTAGTGACACAGATGTCGTGCCACATTTTTGGATCGCTTGAGGCAATACGCGTAAAATCTCTAAAGCCACCGGCGGCAAACTGGAAAATTTTCACCTTATCATTCATTTTTGCCAATGTGTCGACCAAGGAAAACGCTAGGATATGCGGTAAGTGGCTAGTGGCCGCTAACACATGGTCGTGGTGTTCTGTACTGACTATATCAACCTTGGCACCCGTAAGTTGCCACATATTGCGAACGGTTTCGATGGCAGACCGACTCGTAATATCAAGGGGGGTTAATATAATACGACGATTGTGGAATAATCCTGCAAACGAAGCCTCGACGCCTGTTTTTTCAGTGCCTGCAATCGGGTGTCCAGGTACAAATTGCGCGGGCACCTCACCAAACACCTCGCGCGCAGCCGAAATAACATGTTTTTTTGTCGAGCCGACATCGGTAATGACCATATTCTCGGTTAGGCCTAGCTTCATTTGTGCAAAGACTGACCCCATGGCTCCGACAGGAACCGCGAGCACAACCACATCGGCATTTTTGATCGCCTCACTGACATTCATTTCAAAATGGTCGATAACACCGAGTTCAATGGCGGTCTGTAGTTGAGCGCCATCTAAGCCACAGCCCACAATCTCGTTGACCGCATTCGCTTGGCGTAGCGCCTTCGCCAAGGAGCCTCCTATCAAGCCTACACCGATTATGGTCAGTCGATTTATCAAACTAATCTGCCTTAATTCTCATCAATATCAATTTTAATATCTTTAGAAATTTTACCATCTCGTCAGGTGTACCAATACTAATACGTAAATGGTTCGGCATACTGTACGGTCCCAGAGGCCGAACGATAACGCCATATTCCAATAAGGCGTGATAGATACTTTTCGCCGGCATTGCCATATCCACACAAATAAAATTAGCCACCGAAGGAATATAGTTTAAGCCCAATTGTCGTAAACCTGTCGTCAGTTGCTTCAGACCCCGTGCATTCTGAGAAACACTGGTTTGAAGATATTTATGATCAGACAATACCGCCTCAGCAGCGCACAAGGCTAGACTATTAGCATTAAAAGGTTGACGCACACGGTTCAACATATCCGCAATATCGGGGTGCGACAAGCTATATCCTACTCGTAAGCCCGCCAAACCATAGGCCTTAGAAAAGGTGCGTGTCACCACTAAATTTGGGTAAGCATCCAACCATTGATGTGAATCAGTGGGATAACCCGTGGCGTTGGTCAACGGGTTGCTGGCATATTCGAAATAAGCTTCATCTAAAACCACGATTACGGAGGGTGAAATATCTCGCATAAACGCGTGTAATTCTTCAGCCGTTAGCCACGTACCGGTAGGATTATTTGGATTCGCAATAAATACCATCCGTGTCCGATTGTTCACGGCAGATCTCATTGCCGCCAAATCGTGCCCCCAATGTAGGCTCTTACTCACTTGAGAGGCCGCGTTGACTGCCTTTGCTAATATCGGATATACCGCAAAGGCGTATTCGGAATATATTATTTCTTCACTAGACGTCACAAACGCCCGCACAAGCAATTCCAAGACATCGTTTGAACCATTACCCAAGGTGATACATTCAAAGGGTACGTTAAGGTGCACGGCAATGGCATTTTTTAGCAAAAAACCGTTCCCATCGGGATAACGAGCAATCTCGGGTACTTGTTCCAACAGCGCACTAACCGCCACAGGACTCGGGCCAGCAGGGTTTTCATTAGACGCCAGCTTAACGATTTCGGGCAAACCCAATTCACGTTGTAACTCTGAAATAGGTTTCCCAGGACGGTAAGGCGATAAGTCCCTAACCCCAGGTGCGGCTAAATCGCAAATTAGTGTTTTAAAGTCCATCAATTTAAATACCGTGATTTGTAAAAAAGTATAGGCTAAAGGTTCTAGGTAAAAGGTCCTAGGTTAAAAACAATTCAAAATCTAAACAATCATATGCATTACCACGCAGGAGCGTGGGAACGAGGAAGCCTTTAGCCTTTAACCTCTAACCTTTCACGATTCACGAATCACCGCTTTCGGATAAGAACCCAGCACCTTCAACATTGCTGCTTCCTCTTTAAGTGTTGCTAATGCACTAGCCACGTTCGTATCGTCTTGATGCCCTTCGATGTCGATAAAAAACACATATGCCCAGGTGGATAGCTTGGAGGGCCTGGATTCTATTCTGGACATCGAAATGGCATTTTGTTGCAAGGGCTGTAACAATCGAAAGAGTGCGCCGGGTGTATCGTTGGTGGTTGCCAATATTGATGTTTTATCCTTGCCACTGCGCGTTACCACACTCTTGCCAATAATATTAAAACGTGTCGTATTGTCCGTATCGTCTTCAATATTTTTTACTAACTCGTGTAAATCGTAGATCTCTGCCGCCTTTTCGCCCGCGATAGCGGCGGTATGCTTTTCCACGCTGGCCCGTCTCGCCGCTTCCGCGTTGCTACTGACTGCTATACACTCAACACCGGCTAGATTGGCATTCGTCCATTGTTTACATTGTGCAAATGACTGTTGGTGGGAAAACAAGCGCTTAATACCAGTAAGTTCTTTTTCTTTGCTGAGTAAATTGTGTCTAACCCTTAATTCGACTTCTCCACAAATAGTAACATTAGATTTCATAAACAAATCTAGCGTCATATCAATGGCACCCTCAGTGGAATTTTCCACCGGGACGACGCCAAAATGAACCGCATCGGATTCAACTTGATGAAAGACATCAGCGATGGAAGCGGCAGGCAAAGTATTGACTGCTTGCCCAAAATGTTTGATTGCAGCAGACTGCGTGTAGGTCCCTTGCGGACCTAGATAGGCGACCTGTAGCCGTTGCTCTAACGCCAAGCACGAAGACATAATCTCCCGAAATATTTGCGCCATTTCTACACCGGGAATGGGGCCAGCATTACCTTCAACTATCTTCCTAAGTATTTGTGCCTCGCGTTCAGCACGATAATACAGGGTGGTATTATCGCCTGCAGTCTCCTTTGTCTTTGCGACCTGCTGCGCCAACTGCCCACGTTGGTTGATCAAGGTCTGGATCTGGGTATCTAAGGCGTCAATTTGCCCTCGCAATTGATCTAGTGATGTAGTCTCCGACATAAATTTACATACACTATATAGTTCTAACTGATAAAACACCGGAAATCGCTTTAATCGCGCTAACCACGGATGCTGGAATCTCCTTGTTGACATCAGCCAAGGTGTAGGCGATGTCACCCCTTGATTTATTTAACATATCGACAATATTGAGTCCCGCCTCCGCCATACAGGTCGAAATTTGTCCGACCATATTGGGCACATTAGAATTTACGATGCCGATACGATAGCCGTCGGTTCTCTCCATCGTGACGTCAGGAAAATTGACCGAATTTATGACGTTACCATGCTCCAGATAATCCTTGACCTGTTCTGCCACCATAATAGCGCAATTATCTTCGGCTTCGATCGTGGATGCCCCTAAATGGGGTAACGTAATGACACCCACTTTATTTTTTAGTAAGTTACTCGGGAAATCACAAACATAATTGCGAATCTGTCCCGATTTTATCGCGGCACAAACAACTTCATCATCCACGATACCATCGCGGGCAAAATTTAGAATAACTGCACCTTGTTTCATCAGTTTGATACGTTCAGCATTGATGAGGTGTCGAGTTTGCGCTAATAAGGGAACATGAAAACTGACAAAATCGACCTTAGACAATAGATCATCGATACTGGTCGCTTTATCTACATTGGCAGATAATTGCCATGCACCTTCAACGGTAATATTGGGGTCAAAACCGATAACCTTCATACCTAACGACGAGGCCATGTTCGCTACCCGACCACCTATTGCGCCTAGGCCGACCACACCCAATATACGTCCGGGCAGTTCATAACCTGCATATTGTTTCTTTCCTGCTTCCACCAATTTATTTATTTCGCCATCGTCGCCACTGAGGGTGCGCGTATAATCCCAAGCTTGGCAAAGATTTCTGGTCGCCAGTAGCATACCCGCCAAAACCAATTCCTTCACTGCGTTTGCATTAGCACCCGGTGCGTTGAATACAGGGATTCCCGTTTGGCTCATACGATCGACTGGAATGTTATTTACCCCAGCACCCGCTCGCCCAACTGCTTTGAGTGTTTCCGGTATTTCCATATCATGCATCTTGAAAGAGCGCAGCAATATGGCGTCAGGATTTCGAATCTCTGACGCTACTTCATATTTGTCACGCGGCAGTCTATCAAGTCCAGCAATCGAAATATTATTTAGCGTTAATAATTTAAACATGTTTTAAAATTCCAGCCCATGAGTAGGGTCTTAAAAATTGGAGTTCAGACATTTGCCTTTTCGAATTCTGCCATAAACTCAATCAGGGCATCCACGCCTGCTTCTGGCATCGCGTTATATATACTGGCGCGCATACCACCCACAGAGCGATGTCCTTTCAGTGTGATCAAGCCTTGTTTTACAGACAGCTCCAGAAAGTTCGCATCCAATTCCGCGTTAGCGAGCGTAAAGGGTATATTCATCAAGGAACGGCTATCGAGCTGCACGGGATTTTGATAAAACCCGGAAGAATCGATTGCGCTATAGAGTTTTTGTGCCTTGCGTTTATTGATTTCGGCCATAGACGCAAGACCACCCTTTTTCTTTAGCCATTGGAATACCAAACCCGCAAGATATAGACCATAGGTCGGAGGAGTATTGTACATAGAATCGCTGTCTGACATTATTTTATAGTCAAGCATCGATGGCGCATCGGAGGCGGCATTGCCCATTAAATCATCACGTATAATCACGACCGTTAAACCTGCAGGACCAATATTTTTCTGTGCACCGGCATAGATTATGCCGTATTTGGCCACATCGATCGGTTTTGATAAGATCGTTGAGGACATATCCGCGACCAGGGGTAAATCACCGACATCGGGCACATAAGCAAACTCAACCCCGCCTATGGTCTCATTCGGGGTATAATGGGCATAAGCCAAACCGGGGATAATATTAAGTTCTTGCTGTGATGGTGCGCGGTCGAAATTCGTTTCTTGTGAACTTGCCAGCAACTCAACTTCACAGTATCGATTAGCCTCGGCAATTGCCTTCTTAGACCAGGAGCCCGTATTGATGTAGCCGGCGCGTGTTTTATCGCCAAGTAGATTCAAAGGCACCATGGCAAACTGAGATGAAGCACCGCCTTGCAGAAAGAGAACCTTATAGTTACTCGGGATAGCCAGTAACTCCCGCAGATCGGCTTCAGCTTGTGCAGCGATGGATAGAAACTCTTTTCCGCGGTGACTCATTTCCATCACGCACATGCCTGAACCTTGCCAGTCCAGCATTTCTTCCTTAGCCTGCTCTAAAACCTCGACCGGCATCATTGCGGGCCCAGGACTAAAATTAAATATTCTACTCATGATTAGTATTACTCCTACTTGCAGGTGACGTTATGTCTAGCGCTGCTGCGGTGACGGGATGGGCGACTAGCGCCCATCCATAAACGGTCTATTTCTCCAATATCTTCGTTGTGCCGATTTTTTAGTAATTCTTGTTCTGCGTTGTTTGCAGAATTAGAAGTACTTATCTTAAGATTAAATACTCACATATCGGTATCTTAAGATAAGTCTATCTAAATCTGTAAATAACACAGATTAAGAAACACTAATATGCTGCGCTTTAAAAAATCGGTACGCCTTTT
>JBGMRO010000114.1:0-9345 GCA_048061555.1 Thiohalomonadales bacterium
AACCTTTCTGCTTTAATGACGTTAATGCCTGGCATACGGGTTCATCAAGTACGACGTCTTCTAAAATTTCCAATACCACCAATTCTTTGGGTAGGCCATATATCTCGTCACTTAACAATAGTCCGCGAGGTATATTAATAAATGCCTGTGTTTCACCGACCAAGTTTTCTACACCGATATCTAGAAAGGCGTTGACAATCACCGCATTCGTGGCAACTTCCCCGTCGGCAAACTTAGCGTAATTATTGGCACTATCTCGATATAATAATTCGTAGGCCTCTACCTGTAGTTTTTTATTGAATATCGGTTGCCTACCAATAAATATGGTTTTGTTATTTTTATTTGTTATAGCATCTTGCTTCACGTAGATTTCGCTGTTTTTTTTATACAACTCGTGTTTAAGATAGGAACCAGGCTAGTCACAATATAGACCACTACCGCTTACTCTGCGCTTGGCGATACTCTCTAAATACAGCGAAATCAATAATTAACTAGTCAACAAAGGCCCTGGCATTCTGAAAAAGCTTCATCCAAGGAGAGTTTTCCCCCCATTCACTCGGATACCAGGACATTTGCACGGCTCTAAAGACACGCTCTGGATGAGGCATCATTATCGTGAATCGACCATCAGAATTTGTGAGCGCCGTGATACCCTCGGGTGATCCATTAGGGTTGTAGGGGTACTGTTCTGTGGCCTTGCTACGATGGTCGATGTATTGCAGACACACCTGGGACTGCTGCTGTGCCAATCGCATAGCGTCCAGGTCTTCGAACACCGCCAAACCCTCGCCGTGCGCCACGGCAATAGGCAACTCACTGCCTTCCATATCGTTAAAAAACAAAGACTTGCTTGGTGGAACGCGTACCAGAGAAAAACGTGCCTCAAATTGTGCCGATTCGTTGTGCTCAAACCTTGGCCATAATTTGGTACCCGGAATCAACTCAGTGAGGCCCGACATCATTTGACAGCCATTACAGACACCCAATGCGAAAGTATCCGTGCGATCGAAAAAATGACTAAAAATATCTCGCAATTGCTCGTTAAACAAGATGGATTTAGCCCAACCCTGACCGGCCCCGAGGACATCGCCGTAGGAAAACCCGCCACAGGCTGCTAGGCCTTGCATATTTTTCAGCACACTCTTATCTCGAAGGAGATCACTCATATGCACATCCACACATGAGAATCCGGCACGATCGAATGCAGCCGCCATCTCGACTTGCCCATTAACGCCTTGTTCTCGCAGTATGGCGATTTGAGGGCGAACCCGCTGGATGACATTGGGCGCACCCTCAAATAGACTGACAGGTTTCTGTGCGATCTGATCCGGCGGTATCGGATGATTCTGGACCTCAAAGGAAAGCGAAACCTGTAAACCTGGGTCTTTCGCATCCAATAACATATCAAATTCTTGCTGTGCACAGTGTGGATTGTCCCGCAGCAGGCGGATCTGGTAAGAGGTTTCAGACCAAGCACGCTGTAGATCCACTCGACTTTCACAAAGAAAGCGCTGTTGCCCGTGCAAGACTTCGATGGTATCGGTGTTATTTACACTGGCGATTTCAGAGCAACACGCCTGTAGTCCGTAGCGAACGAATATCTCGGTGACCTCAGTCAGTTTTGACTGTCTGATTTGTATAACCACACCAAGCTCTTCGGCAAATAAGGCAGGGATTAATTCGGTCTCGCGTGGGATATGTACGGTTACGCCACAATGACCCGCAAAGGCCATTTCACAGAGAGTAGCCCATAGGCCACCATCGGATCTGTCATGGTAGGCCAAGACGTACTGCTGTCGATGCAGTTCCTGGACTGCCGCAAACAGCGCCTTAAATTCCGCCACAGAATCTAGATCCGGCCCTCGATTACCGAGTTGCTGATAGACTTGTGCAAGCACGGAGCCGCCTAAACGGTTCAATCCGTGAGACAAATCCAGCAGCAGTAACGTAGTCTGCCCCACGTCTGTCTTGAGTTGTGGTGTCAGGGTACGCCGTATATCTAGTACCGGGGAAAAGGCGCTTATAATGAGCGACAATGGTGCAGTGACTGCGTGCGGCTCGCCATTATCTTGCCAGACCGTCTTCATCGACATAGAGTCCTTGCCTACCGGTATTGTAATGCCCAGATCTGGGCACAGCTCCATACCTATCGCCTTTACGGCCGCATATAAAGCACAATCTTCACCCGGATGACCCGCGGCAGCCATCCAATTTGCCGACAATTTTATATTGCCCAGTTTCTCGATGCTGGCGGCAGCGATGTTAGTTATCGCTTCTGCGACACACATCCGTGCCGCAGCAGCCGGATCAATCAATGCCAGTGGCGCTCGTTCTCCGATAGCCATCGCCTCGCCCCGATAGGCGATATAGTCTGTGGCGGTAACCGCGACATCGGCCACGGGTACTTGCCACGGCCCAACCATTTGATCACGACAAACCAATCCCGTGACACTACGATCACCAATAGTAATAAGAAATTGTTTACTGGCAACGGTAGGCAAGCGTAGTACGCGATAGATCGCCTCGGTCAATTCGATTGTGGTCGTTTCAAATTCAGGCAGGTCGAGTTTACGAGTCGATACGTCCCTCATCATCTTGGGTGGTTTGCCCAACAAGACTGATAGGGGTAAATCAATCGGCCGATTCGAAAAATGACTATCATCGAGCAATAAGAGCGGGTCCCGGGTGGCCTGACCTACGATGGCATACGGACACACCTCGCGCTTGCAAATATCCTCAAAGATGGATAAATGCTGCGGAGATACTGCCAAGACATAACGTTCTTGTGACTCATTACACCAGATTTCCATCGGCGACATGCCTTGATCGTCGTTGGGTATGGCGCGTAATTGAAAATGGCCGCCGCGCCGGCTATCGTTCACCAATTCTGGTAGGGCATTAGACAAACCACCCGCACCGACATCATGTATCCACTCGATGGGGTTTTTATCCCCCATTTGCCAACAGCGATCGATAACCTCTTGCGCACGACGCTGCATTTCGGGGTTGCCGCGTTGCACCGAGGCGAAATCTAAATCTGCATGACTTTTTCCGGTTGTCATGCTTGAGGCGGCACCGCCGCCTAAGCCAATCAACATCGCAGGGCCACCAATAACGATCAGTTGGGCATCATCTGACAATTCCACCATGTTGATGTGGTCTTCCCGTATATTACCCAAACCGCCCGCTAGCATGATTGGCTTGTGATAACCGCGGCGTTCTGAGATATCACCCGAACTTAGGGTTTGCTCATAACTACGAAAGTACCCGCAAATATTGGGACGACCGAATTCGTTATTGAAGGCGGCTGCACCGACGGGTGCCTCTAGCATAATACTAAGTGGCGAAACGATACGATCCGGTTTACCGTAATCTTGCTCCCAAGCTGCTATGTGTCCCGGAATTTGCAAATTGGATACCGAGAAACCACATAAACCTGCTTTTGGCCGTGCCCCCCGACCTGTGGCACCTTCATCTCTGATCTCTCCACCTGAGCCCGTTGCTGCACCTGGGAAGGGTGCAATCGCGGTCGGATGGTTGTGGGTCTCGACCTTCATGAGTATATGAATGGGTTCGAAGACGGCTTGATAAATATTTCTATCCAGCGTATTCGGAAAAAAACGCAAGCCTTTACTGCCTACAATCACCGATGAATTATCCGCATAGGCAGATAAGACACCCTCTTGGTGGCATGCGTGGGTATTTTTGATCATGGCAAATAGACTTTTTGCCTGCGGTTCGTTATCAATAATCCAATCTGCGTTGAATATCTTGTGACGACAATGCTCGGAGTTCGCTTGTGCGAACATCATGAGTTCGACATCGCTGGGATTTCGCTGCAGGCGTGTAAAATTTTCGCAAAGATAATCGATCTCGTCAGGCGCCAAGGCCAAACCCAAATCGATATTCGCTTCTTCTAGCGCAGCTGCGCCACGTCCAAGTAGGTCTATCGGCTGCAATTCTGCCGGCGTAGATCTTATAAATAGAGATTCGAGTTGCGAAGTAGATTGAAATACGCTCTCTATCATGCGGTCATGCAACAGGGGCAGTAGCCTCTGCAAACGTGCGTCGTTAAGCTTTTTTGTGTCGACCTGTAGGCTATATAAAATACCTCGCTCAATACGCGTAATAGCCTGCAGACCACAGTGGTGGGCAATATCGGTGGCCTTGCTAGACCATGGTGAAATCGTCCCAGGCCTAGGTGATACCCATAATTGCAAAGGATTTTCTAAGGTCACTTCGCCAAATGCTACACCATAGTGAAGTAACCGTTGCAATCGCACACTGTCCGACTGTGTTAAGGTTTTTTTGACCGCCACCCAATGCATATAGCGTGCACTGACCGCCGATATTTCTGGTAAATTTTGCTTGATTAAAACGGTTAATTTTTCAAGCTTGAAGGGGCTAAGTGCGGAACCCCCAGGAATGGTTAGCATTGCCCGCCTTTAATTAATTTTAGATAGTTTGAGATAATCATTTCAGGTAACTCAATCTAATTTGACCCCTAGGCGCAAGGCGACTTCTTCATACGCCTCGACGACACCACCTAAGCCTTGTCGAAATCGATCTTTATCCAATTTTTTCCGAGTTTCCACATCCCATAACCGACAACCGTCTGGGGTAAATTCGTCACCCAATATCACTGACCCCTGATATTCTCCGAACTCTAATTTGTAATCCACCAGTAACAATCCCACTTTTGCAAACATCGAATTCAGCACCTGGTTGACCTCAAAGGTCATTTTTTTCATCGCCGCAATTTCCGTATCGCTTGCCCAGCCGAAGGATTTAATGTGATATTCATTGATCATAGGATCATGTAATTCATCATTTTTTAGGAAAAACTCAAAAGTAGGAGGATCGATATTGATACCTTCTTCTACCCCCAATCGTTTACAAAGACTGCCGGCAGCGATGTTGCGTATCACACATTCAATCGGAAACATGCGCAGCTTTTTGACTAACGACTCATCTGCAGATAATATCGATTCGAAGTGGGTTGCTATACCCGCTTGCGCTAGCACTTGCATAATAAAGGCGTTAAATTTATTATTTATTTCGCCCTTTCGAGCTAACTTCTCCATTTTTTCACCGTCAAATGCAGAGGTATCATTGCGGAAATGCAATATTAATTTATCCTCATCATCAGTGAGGTAGACTGACTTTGCCTTACCTGAATATAGTTCAGCTTTTTTTATCATAACCATTCCGAAATTATTGTTAGGGCCCTATTGAATAGGTTGTTCAAATGCGGCTTTTATTTGCACGAGCAACAGCCTGGCAAGACCAGACGCATCATCCTGGCCTGCGTTGTTTCGTAGGCTTACCAGGCTGTGACTTTCATCTTGCGTTTCAATATATATTTGATAGCTTTCTGTATTTCCCAATTCACTCACGATTCCGCTATCTTCCTCTTTTTGCTCTTGTTCCGGGGTCTTGGGGATATCGCGAGATACCGTATAATAATGTTTGCTGCGGTTTCTGTCTTCCACTTGAAAGCCTAATTCTCTGACGACGTCAGGTATCGATTCCCAAACCCGATCGAACTTTGCTCTGACGATAAGGAATTGCTTGCCATCAGGCGTTTGCTTGAGGTTTGACGCCAAGGTCAAACGTTCTTTTTTTTGTTGCTCACTTTCCAGGGCCGGTTGTAGTGACTCCATTTCTGCATTGGCCTTGTCGATATCTAGTGGCGGTGGCGTAGGCACTATTTCAACCATAGCCAGTTCCAGAGGATTAATCGTCTCGGGCATCGCCAAAGCGGATCTCTGCTCTACGGGTTTCGACATCCCCTCTGGGATGACTAGAGGTGTCAGCGTCAAACTGCCTTGTGCTACCAGATCAATTTCCTCCCCAAAAAAACTACAGGCATTCAATAACGGCAAAACAAAAATTCCACTTATACAAATAATGATTGGTTTCATGTTTATTTATAAATACTATATGACATTTGCACTTAGCATTGCCTGTTTTAATTCTTCGCGGTAATCTTCAGACAAGGGGGTAAGTGGAAGTCGTATGCCTTCTGCAATAAGACCCATTTTATATAGAGCCCATTTAACTGGAATGGGGTTGGCTTCCAAGAATAGATTTTCATGCAATGGCATCAACTGTTTATTAATACTTTCTGCAGTTTCTCTATCACCTTTTAACGCAGCCATACACATATCATGCATGGCGGAAGGTGCGACATTCGCCGTGACCGAGATATCCCCTACTGCGCCATTCAGGATAAGCTCTACCGCCGTACCATCATCACCACTGTACACTTCAAATTCTTGATGAGAATTGTTGCTAGTGTTCGCATCTCCAGTGACGTGATTGTCTTCGACCTGATTATTGCAAAGATCAAGGATTTGCCGAGTTCGATCGATATCTCCAGTGGCTTCTTTAATACCAATAATATTTGAAATTTTGGCAAGTCTGGCAACAGTTTGCGGTAACATATCACAGACCGTGCGCCCAGGAACGTTATATAGGATCTGAGGAATGGCGACACTCTCTGCAATCTTTTTATAGTGTTCATACAAACCCACTTGAGTAGGTTTATTGTAGTATGGTGTTACGAGTAAACAAGCGTCCGCGCCCGCCTCCTTTGCACACGAGGTCAATTCTATGGCCTCCCGAGTGGAATTGGAACCCGTCCCTGCGATGATGGGTATTCTACCCGAGGCGTACATAACGACCTGACGTATCACATCACAATGCTCGACCGCGTCCAGGGTCGCTGATTCGCCGGTGGTTCCAACAGTAACAATAGCGTCGGTATTGTTACTAATATGAAACTCTACTAAATCACTTAATTTTTTATAGTCAACCGTGCCATCCAACGCCATTGGCGTGACCAGAGCGACCATACTGCCTTGAAACATGTGTTTCTCCATTGAATCGACTACCCTAGTACCCATCCACAAACGGGTTATTTCACCAATCTCATCATTGTGCCGAATAAGCTAATGCTAATAAACAGGGCATGAGATAAATAATTTAAGCTATGCCGCAATGTTACTGGGCATTGCTACTCTTGACAAGCTAGGTTTTCTATTCCCGCCCGCTTTCGTCCTTTTTCTATACAAAAAGTATCTTCGCTAGCGGGTGATCCATTCCCGGAAAAATGCTAAGCTGCAGGCCACAGACAGGGGGAAAAATGGACGATTTTTTGGTTCTAACCGCAGTAGGAAATGATCGACCCGGCATTGTAGACAAGTTATCCATGACCATATTGGAAAACGGTTGCAATATTGTGGATTGTCGAATGACCGTGCTCGGCGGCGAATTTGCTGTTATGTTATTGATTTCCGGTAAATGGAATTCTCTAGTCAAGCTAGAAGATGGCCTAAGCAAGCTAGAACAAGAACTCGTTTTACGAATAACCAGTACCCGCACCAAGCAAGGCGCTTCCGCTCACAACCTGATGCCTTACAATGTCGAGGTTGTGGCGATCGACCACCCCGGAATTGTATACCAAATAGCCAGTTTTTTTTCGGCCAGAGAGATCAACATTCGTGAACTCAATACCACGAGTTATGCTGCAGCCCACACTGGCACTGAGATGTTCTCGATGCTGATGACGGTCGATATCTCATCCGATATACGTATCGCGAGCTTACGTGAAGAATTTATCGAGTTTTGCGACGAATTAAATGTGGATGCGGTCCTGGAACCCAAAAATATCTGATTAATTCCGCCTTTTTAGAAGACGGATATTCATATTTAGACCTAAATAAAAGGAAATGCTGTGGCGAAGGTTACGATAGGTAAACGCATACCTGCGTTTAGTAGTAGTGCAACTGGAGGGCAACCCCTTAAATTATCTGATCTACAAGGTCATATTGTCGTATTATATTTTTACCCCCGAGACAATACGCCGGGTTGCACGACTGAGGGACAAGAGTTTCGTGATGCCAAGGCCAAATTTTCACGCGCTAATACTATTATTCTTGGTGTTTCCCGAGACAGCCTAGCCTCTCATGAAAAATTCAAAACTAAACAACAATTTAATTTTGAACTTATTTCTGATGAAGATGAATCCCTATGCAAGCTATTTGATGTCATTAAAGAAAAAAACCTCTATGGCAAAAAACATTGGGGAATTGAGCGCAGTACGTTTATTATTGATGCGCAGGGTATCTTGCAGCGAGAGTGGCGGAAAGTGAAAGTCAAAGGACATGTAGAAGAGGTTTTAATTGCATGTAAAATGCTGGCTAAAGAGACATAGACCGAATTCAGTCACACTAGCAGCCACTACACTAGCTCACATCTGATTAATCTCGGCTCTACTACGTTCAAGCACCCTCGGGTTCAGGTTGGTCATTGCCTTTTTTTGATGGCCAGGCATTTAGCACTGCTTTGACCAATGTGGCCAACGGTATGGCAAAAAATACCCCCCAGAGTCCCCAGAGTCCACCAAACACTAATACGGCCAAAATAATAGCAGTCGGATGTAGATTAACGGCTTCTGAAAATAACAATGGTACAATCACATTACCGTCGATAGCTTGAATGATGCCATACACTGCCATCAAATAAGCAAAGTTGGCGGTCCAGCCCCACTGAAAATAGGCGATCATTGCTACGGGGACGGTGACTACAGCCGCGCCAATATACGGTACAATTACGGAAATGCCCACCAAAACGGCCAATAAGGCCGCATAGTTTAAGCCGAGAATAACAAATCCCAGGTAGGTCACTCCACCCACTATTAGAATCTCGGTAAACTTTCCGCGCACATAATTACCGATTTGCTCATCCATCTCTTTCCAGACCTGATTTGCCAGATTTCTTTGCTGAGGTAAGTAGCCTTTAAACCAATTGAGCAATATCACCTTATCCTTTAAAAACAGAAAGACCAGCAATGGCACTAATACCAGATAAATCATCAGCGCGAATAATATCGGGATCGAAGCCAAGGAAATCGACAAGATATCTTGCCCTAATTTCGCGATTTGACCACGAATTTCAGACATAATTTCTTTAATTTGGCTCTCGCTCACCAGTTCAGGATAACGATCCGGTAGCATCAATACAGACTGTTGGCCTCTATCGATTTGATTGGGCAGCTCTTGTACCAATTGTGTCACCTGGTGCGACAAGACCGGAACCATGAGTAAAATAAATGCCAGCAGGGAAAAAAAGAATACTAGACAAACCAAACTGACCGCGACTAATCGAGGCATACTTCGGTTAACCAACATGATGACAACGGCCTCTAACATGTAGGCTATGACAATGCTGGCTAATGCAGGCGCCAACATTTCCCCCATGAACAGGACAATAAGGAAACCGAACAGTAAGAACAGTAATAGGTTGACCGCTTGAGGATCAGAAAAATTACGTTGGTACCAT
>JBGMRO010000115.1:0-9320 GCA_048061555.1 Thiohalomonadales bacterium
GGCATATATCTTCCCAACTTGGACGACAAACAATCAACTGAACCCTTAGCCCAGATCGAAAATGCATTACATGCCGTCATTGCAGCCGAACCTTATGAGAAAAAATTGCGATCCGCCTTGCGCTCAGGCAACATAAGCGTAGATACTCGTGAAGCAGAAATTCAGTACGGGGTAGAATGCAATGCCATTGATCCTATTGAAGCGGACAGCATTCGAGAGGCAGACATAGCCAGAGAAAAGGTCATTCGGGTCGATCAATTTACCAACGATCAGCTGCGCAACATCGAGACAACAAACGAATCCAAACCTGATTCTGTTGCACAGGTAAATTTCAGCGCTACTACCGACGAGATTGATAAAGGTGATAACATCGAGCGGTCAGATAATGAAACCAATACGAGCGCTAGTGCTGATAGCGCAGTTTCTGACAGTTCTAGCTCTGAGAAGTCTGGTTCGGACTCTGGCTCTGGCTCTGAGAAGTCTGGTTCGGAAAGTAATGATCCTAATAAAAAGTCTCCACCGACGGAAAATACTCAGGAGTGTGCATAGATGGCGGTTAAAAAGAAGAGTAAGACAAAAACAGTCAAATCTGTATATGTCGTAGACGGTAGCCGATCTCCATTTTTAAAGGCGCGCGGCAAGCCCGGCGCATTCACGGCGTCTAATATTGGTGTCGCTGCGGCGCGACCCTTATTAGCCCGTATGCCCTTCGCCCCAACCGACATCGATGAAGTCATCGTCGGTTGTGTCATGCCTGGTCCAGACGAGGCCAATATCGCCCGGATCATGGCCTTGCGGCTCGGCTGTGAGAAGTATGTGCCCGCATGGACCGTGCAACGTAATTGCGCCTCGGGCATGCAGGCCTTAGACAGCGCCGCAGTCAATATTGCCATGGGTCGATCAAGCTTGGTACTGGTCGGTGGCGTAGAATCCATGAGCCATGCGCCGGTTTTATTGGCCGAGGCGATGGTAGCCTGGTTGGCCGGATGGGCCCAAACCAAAACAGTTGGCAATAAACTCAAGGCCCTGGGGCAATTAAAACCGGCCTACCTAAAACCGATCATAGGTTTAATACGGGGTTTGACTGACCCGGTCGTCGGTCTTTCCATGGGACAAACCGCCGAGATTTTGGCGCAACGTTTTAACATCGACCGTGACGCGATGGATAGCTATGCCGCTCAAAGCCATATGCGATTGGCCAATGCCCAAGACGAGGGTTTCCTTGATGAAATCGTCACAATATACGATACGCAAGGAAATTGTTATAAACACGATGATGGGCTGCGTCGTGACTCGACACCAAAAGCGCTCGCTAAACTTAAACCCGTGTTTGATCGCCCTTTTGGAATGGTCACCGCTGCTAACAGTGCACAAATTACCGACGGTGCCGCCTGGGCGGTGCTTGCCGACGAGGCCACCATAGATAAATACGACCTTCCGGTGCTGGGTAGAATTATCGACAGTGAGTGGGCCGGTCTAGACCCCGCGCAAATGGGACTAGGCCCTGTACACGCGATGACACCGATCCTGAAACGGCACAAATTAGCACTAGATGACATCGACAACTGGGAGATTAATGAGGCCTTCGCCGCGCAAGTCTTGGCTAACATCGAGGCCTGGAAAGATGCAAAATATTGTCGAGAAGAATTACACAGCCGCTCCACTATTGGCGAAATCGATATGGACAAACTCAATGTCGATGGTGGTGGTGTGAGTATTGGTCACCCCGTTGGGGCAAGTGGAACCCGTATTGTTTTACATCTATTACACACCTTGGCACGCAATCAAGCCAAACGTGGAATAGCCAGTTTATGTATTGGTGGTGGACAGGGAGGCGCAATGCTCGTGGAAACGGGCCGTGAATAATATGTCAAAATCGAATTATAATAATTGGAAACTTCAAACAGACGATAATAATATCCTCTGGTTACATGCCGATATGGCCGACGCCAGTGCAAATACACTTTCCTCTGCGGTACTCGATGAATTGTCAGACATCATTGACGGTATCGACCAACAAAGCTGCCGAGGACTCATTTTTCTGTCAGACAAACCCAGTGGCTTTTTTGCGGGTGCGGACATTAATGAATTGCAAAATGTCGAAAACATATTGCAGGCCAGCGAATTTATTCGTCTGGGTCAAAAGATATTCAATCGTATCGAAGCGCTGCGTATTCCGACCGTGTGCATCATACATGGCTTTTGCATGGGCGGCGGCCTGGAATTGGCCTTGGCGTGCAAATACCGCATCGCCGACTCAGACCCAAAAACGAAACTGGGGCTACCCGAGGTCAAACTCGGCATCTTCCCCGCTTTCGGTGGCTCCGCCAGATTGCCCTTGTTGATTGGTGCCCCTGCGGCGATGGATATGATGCTCTCTGGACGCGCACTCGGTGCGCGTGCGGCGCAAAAAATGGGCGTTATCAATTATGCCGTGGCAGACCGCCATCTTAAGAAGGCCGCCGAAGAATTGGTATTAACCGCCCCGAAGATCAAACCTCTAGGCGGTTGGAAGGCGTTTACCAATCATGGCTTGGTACGTCCTATACTCGCTAAGGTCTTTCGAAATCAAGTGGCCAAAAAGGCCATGGAGACCCACTACCCAGCGCCCTTCACGCTAATCGATCTATGGGCCAAGCACGGTAATAATAAACAAGAGATGATGGCCGGTGAAGATCGCCTAGTATCGCGTATGGTACTAGGTAAATCTGCACAAAATTTAATGCGGGTGTTTTTTCTACAGGAAAAGCTTAAAGCAGAAGGCGATAAATCCCTCTATAAACCTTCCCGTGTGCATATCATTGGCGCAGGTGTCATGGGCGGAGACATCGCCGCCTGGTGTGCCCTACAAGGCATGATGGTAACGCTACAGGATCGTCACGAAGAAATCGTCGCCAAGGCACTAAAACGCGCACATAAGCTATACAAGAAAAAACTCAAAAAACCTATTCCAATACAACAAGCCATGGATCGATTGATACCGGATATCGATGGCATCGGCCTAGCCCAGGCCGACGTGGTCATTGAAGCCATTGTGGAGAACCTGGAGGCCAAACATAGCTTATTCAAGGACATAGAACCACGTATGAAAGCCGATGCCATTTTGGCTACCAATACCTCTAGCATCCCTTTGGACGACTTGAGCACCGTATTGAGTGACCCGAAACGACTCGTCGGCATACACTTTTTCAACCCCGTCGCCATGATGCAGTTAGTCGAAATCGTGCACGACAAAGGCAGCGATAAGGCCACCATCGACAAGGCCTGCGCATTTACACGTCACATCAATCGCCTACCCTTGCGCGTCAAAAGCTCACCTGGATTTCTGGTCAATCGAGTACTCATGCCTTACCTCATCGAAGCCGTCGTTCTAGAGTCGGAAGGTGTCGCCGCCGCTGTCATCGATGAGGCCGCGCTAGATTTCGGTATGCCAATGGGCCCCATCGCCCTGGCCGATTCAGTCGGTCTGGATATTTGTTTGTCGGTTGTCGGCATACTCTCTGAGAGCATGTCATTGGAGGTTCCTAAACGTCTTAAAACACTGGTAGACGCGGGCCGCCTGGGACGAAAAACTGGGCATGGATTCTACGTATACAAAAAAGGCAAGGCCCTGCATGACAAACCCGTTAAGAGCGATTATCGCCCTGTTGACATACAAGACCGTCTCATGTTGCGTATGATCAATGAAGTGACCGCTTGTCTACGCGAAGGCATTGTGACCTCGGAAGATTTAGTCGACGCAGGGATTATATTTGCCACGGGGTTTGCGCCGTTTCGGGGCGGGCCACTACACTATGTTGCTGACCAAGGTGAAACAACAATTTTTGATAAACTGACCAAGCTAGAGGAAATTTATGGGACACGCTTTACGCCAGACGTCGGATGGGAGGGGCACCAAGAACCCAAACCCAGCGCCGATGCTCAAAATGACGCAGCCTAAAACCTTAGATGTCATCGCACCGGAGCTTGCGATTACCCTTGCGGGGCTATTCCGCGAACGGGTAAAACGCAGTCCCGACACGGTCGCGTATCGTTATTACCATACTGAGTCAAAACAGTGGAAAAATATTAGCTGGCGACAATCCGCCTTAAAGGTGGCACAGTTCCAGGCCGCGTTACGTCAGGATGGCCTCAAGCCCGGTGACCGTGTAGCAATTATGCTACGAAACTCACCCGAATGGGTGCAGTTTGAACAAGCCGCGCTCGGTCTAGGTCTTGTGGTGGTGCCGTTGTATACCAACGACCGTATCGATAATGTTGCCTATGTTTTACAAGATGCTGGGGTCAAGCTCATCCTGGTAGAAGGTCACGAGCAACTCAAGGAAATGCTCAAGATCGATTCCCAGATGGACGGCCTCACTCGAATTCTATCGGTGAATGCTTGCAATCACTACAATCAATTTGATCGTCTGCAAACTTTAGAAGAATGGGTAGAATCCGCCGGCGCAGAGGTCACCGCCAACGACCTTGCGACAGATGACGGCGATGCCAACTCAATGGCGAGCATCGTTTATACCTCGGGCACCACGGGTAGACCCAAGGGGGTTATGCTCAGTCACGCCAATATACTGCGCAACGCCTATCATGGGGTAGCGATAATCCCTATTTACACTGAAGACCTCTTCTTGTCCTTCCTACCGCTGTCACATATGTTGGAAAGAGCCGCAGGTTATTACATTCCAATGACATGTGGTGCCAGCATGGCCTTCGCACGGTCGGTGCAAGACCTCGCCGAAGACTTAGTCAGTGTTCGACCCACGATATTAATCTCTGTACCGCGCATTTATGAACGCGTCTACAATAAAATTTATGCGCAGCTGGAACAAAAATCACCCTTTGCACGCGGTTTGTTTTTAAAGGCGGTGGAAGCTGGCTGGCAACGTTTTTCAACGGGTCGCGCCCCCATAAGCTGGGCGATATTAAAACCACTCGTGGCCAATAAGGTCATGGCTAAGCTAGGCGGTCGCCTGCGTGTCGCGATCTGTGGAGGTGCCGCACTATCCACACCGGTCGCCAAGACCTTTATCGGACTAGGTTTGAACCTATTACAGGGTTATGGTCTGACGGAGACCAGCCCGGTAATCGCCGTTAACGGCGCCAAAAACAACGACCCGAGGACCGTGGGTCACGCACTAGAGGGCGTCGAAATAAAAATTGGAGAAAATGACGAACTACTTGCCAGAGGACATTGCGTGATGCTGGGGTACTGGAACAATCCCACCGCAACCGAGGCAATGATCGATAAAGATGCTTGGTTACATACCGGGGACAAGGCGAAAATTGAAGACGGTAAGGTCACCATTACCGGCCGTATTAAAGAAATCATCGTATTGTCCAATGGTGAAAAAGTACCACCCAACGACATGGAAATGGCAATCACCCTCGACCCGATGTTCGAACAGGTCTTGGTACTCGGTGAAGGTAAACCCTACCTCAGTGCCCTGCTGGTGCTATGCAACGAACACCTGAGGCTACTTTGCCAACAACTCGACATAGACGCAGATGATAAAAACGTCTTATCTAATCAAAAACTCTGTGAAAAACTGACGAGTACGATAAGCCAGTTAATGCATGATTTTCCAGGCTACGCACAAATTAAGCAGATCGCTATTTGCGCCGATGCATGGAGCGTAGAAAATGGTTTGATGACACCCACATTGAAGCTTAAACGCAATAAAATTATCGAAAAGCACCAAACCGAGGTAGATAAGATGTACGCGGGTCATTAAGCGATTTATTTATGGAAGAAGCTACCACATTGCCAACCGGGCAGCCCACCATGCGTCTATTGGCGCGCCCCACGGATACCAACGCCTCAGGGGATATATTCGGTGGCTGGATTATGTCGCAAGTCGATTTGGCCGGTAGCATAGAAGCATCGCGCTACGCGCGCAACCGAGTTGTCACGGTTGCGGTGAACTCCTTTCATTTTAAAAAACCGGTCTACGTCGGCGACCTAATTAGTTGTTATGCGTCCATCAAAAAAGTAGGTCGCACGTCTATTACAGTATTTGTCGAAGTCTATGCGGAACGTAACATTAAGGAAGTGACCTGTATAAAAGTCACCGAGGCTATCCTGACATTCGTTATTATTGATGACCTGGGCAATCCTATAGGCGTAAATAAATAGGCAGCCCCCTAAGGTTTGCTGGCGTCGTTACAGAATTTATCCCGCGACTTGGGCCACATTTCCGGGAAAAACCCAGGCCACGGCATATTTTAGATAAGGGAAGTTAGTTCTTGTTTAGTGACGCCCGATAGGCCTTCAGATTTTGCCGATATTGCTTACCGAGCAAGTGTAGTGCATCGGTGTAGGGTACCGTACCCGCCTTGCGTATGACTTCTTTGCCTTTTTCGCCTTGCACATACTTCAAAAAATCCAGTACCATGTGGTTTTTTTCACCCATTTTGGTCACCAGATAGATCGGACGATAGAGAATGTACTGTCCCGATTTAATATTTGCATAGGTCGGGGCCTTTCCGCCAACCTTTAAAATTTTGACATCACGACGATTTGCGCTGCTAACCCCGGTTGCGGTAAATGCCCGGACAGACTTCAATACGGCCTTTTCGGCGGGCCCTGATGATTTGACGTAACGCGTCCCCTTATAAAAATCTTTTTCAGTATCATAAAAAACTAACTCACGCAGTGTGAGACCGACACCCGATATCGCGCTTTTACGCGCATAAAGATCGATGCGCGCATTCGCGCCACCGAGTTGCTTCCAATTCGTAATCTTGCCGTTATAAATATCTCTAACTTGTTGAATAGTGATACTATCTAATGGATTGTTTTTATTGACAATGAATACAATAGCATCCCAGGCAACCGGGTATTGCTTGACATAGCGTTCAGCTGAGCTAAATTCCATTGACGAACGACATGCACCACCGATGTTTAGTGCCCCTTTAGCGACTCCTCGTATACCTTTTGTGGCGCCGCCGCCCTGTAGAATGATCTCGACGCCGGTGTCTTCTAGATAACTTTTGGCCATTTCTGTCATAAAGGCCTTTTTGGTTATACCACAGCCCCCCCATAACAAACTGGGGCCCATCTTCGCCAGCGTTTTTCCAGCCGATTTTTTCACCGACTTATCAACGACCTTGGCAGACACGCCGATCGGAATACAAGAAATCAGCAGCCATGTAAAAAACGTAGTTATTTTTGGACTTCTTCTAATTAGGACCATTATTTTACTCTCTTCTACTACATGTGCGACGATTATCCTGGGGTAATCTACTGCTAATCAGGCAGTAATATTCGCGGTTTATACACTGTCGCATTTAGATCTAACGGTAGAATAAATGCACACAAGTGCTTTGTGACTTACTTCTCGTTATCGGACGAATCGTGATTAACTTAAGTACACACCAAGCAAAAACAGCAGCTTAGTTACTTTTTTACAGGCACACTCACGCAGTGCCGATCTATGCGTAAATCAGCCTGTGTATGGGGTCGGAATCAGCCGACACTAATCATTGGAAAGAGACAACTTACTACTTGTTTAATGAAGTACGATACGCTTCTAAATTCTGTCGATATTGCCTACCGAGCAGATGTATCGCATCGGTGAAAGGTATCGTGCCCGCACTTCGAATAATATTCTTACCGCGCTCACTTTGAGCGAAATTAAGAAAATCCAAGACCATCGGGTTCCTTTCTTGAATATGGGTCACTAAGTAAAGTGGACGATACAAAATATATTGGCCCGACTTGATATTTTCGAGGCTCGGTTCCTTGCCAGCAACACGCAGAATCTTCACATCCCGACGCTTGGCGCTGCTGATTCCCGTCGCCGTCAATGCCGTTTTCGACCTCACCACGGCCTTTTCTGCGGGGCCGGAGGATTTTACGACTTTCACGCCTGGATAAAATTCCTTCTCACTATCATGAAATACAAGCTCGCGTAGGGTAAGCCCAACGCCTGAAATTTTACCTTTTCGAACATAGACATCTATGCTTGCATCATTGCCGCCTATTTGTTTCCAGTTCTTTATCTTGCCGTTATAAATGTCTCTAATTTGCTGCAAAGTAATATCATTTAGTGGGTTTTTTTTGTTTACAATAAAGACGATCGCATCCCAGGCAATCGGCGTTTGTTTGACATATCGTTCACCGGCGTAGAATTCCATTTTTGGACGACACGCCGCACCAATATTGAGCTTCGCCTTTGCGACACCACGAATACCGTGGGTGGCACCACCACCCTGCAGATCGATTTTGATGCCGGTCTGCTGTGTATAACTCTTGGCGAGCTCGGCCATAAAGGCCTTTTTGGTAATACCACAGCCCCCCCAAATTAAACCATCTGCTGAGGGTGTCATGGGCGGGACTCGCGACCCCGCTAAGAGCCACGAATTCAAACTAGAAATAACCAAAACACTCAAAATAAAAGTAACATAACGAAGGTATTTCATAGCTTAACTCCACGTCACAATGGCTTGCCTAACCGTTTAATAGATCGGCAAAATCTGCTCGCGGACTGCTATGCCGTGTCAATCGGCTGAATGATCCCGCTAACATCTACTAATACTGACTGAATCTCTATAGACACAGTCTTAGGATAATACCATTGCGACAAATCATTGCATAGATTGGCTATGACATACTGAAAGTATCTATAGTTTGCCGCACTCGGTAGGTGAGTTGAATAGTCAATTCAGGGGTATCTTGTGACCTTAAAATCGGTCTATATTCGCCCGAATGGGGGAAATCGCCCTCGTATACAGTGGCGCTGTTTAATATAACTAACTGATGTAACTGTTAATTAATACCATATTAAAATGGGATAACGCCCGAGACCTAAAACCCAATCAAAATCGAACGTTTTATAGGCAGCTGGGCCACTAAAATACAAATTAAGGTATATCACACAGACATCACGTGCTAGATGGGCCCTTTCGAGCTATATTCGCGTTATAATACCGTTAGAATAAAAAAAGACGGTGACCGCTGACGCGCAAAATCAAAGACTAGATAGCGTAAACATGGATCAATTACCAATCGGTTTCCGATTAAAGAACAACCGCATTAATGATTTGCAATAAATTTTGAGTTTTTATAATAATGAAAAAAATATCACTCGGTATACTATCGATTTGTCTATTTGGGTTTATTCTTTTTTTAGGGGGTTGTTCAGGCACACTCAATGTTAAGCACCCCCTGTTACAGGATATTACACCGGAAACACCGGTTGCCACTGTCTACTTCATCCGACCGCAAATGCTGAAACCCAAGGGTTCATCCTCGAATATTTTGTCAATATCGCTAAACGGTGAAACCTTATTAGATATTCGCGAGGGTGCTTATACGATGGTCA
>JBGMRO010000116.1:0-4509 GCA_048061555.1 Thiohalomonadales bacterium
AAGCAAGCGACTATTTTTCTGTGGGCCTCGATGTCACCCAGTGAATCATGCAGTGCTACGCTATCCGCAACGTCGGCAAATAGTACTGTGATTTCTCTACATTCTTTTGAGGCCACTACATGTCTTACCATAAAAAGTCGATGAGTTAAGATAAATGCGAATTACAGTATTCTAAAAAACTCCGGGTTGCTTGTTTAAGGTGCTTCTTTATTATGCGTTGCTCTACTGAACCGCTCAAGCAAACTCTACAATATCTAAGTAACTCTAGTTTCGGGGTTCAAGAGTTAAACAATGCTGGCCATTGGTGGATAAGCGAAGCGCATCCACCATGTTGCAGAGTAGTACGGTATTAACGCGCCACTGAACTTCGAAACTTGAGTTAGTAAAAACTACGTGGCGCCGAGATTCTCTGTTTTCGACTAATGATCTTGCGTGAATCCAGCGTAGCAAAATATTACTGAAATTTGTGCCCTGAGTTAGCCACATATTCTATAACGTCAACTGCAAAAATTCACCTACTTCGATGCATCGTTTCGTGGCCGTTTAAATTGTTAACCCTAATATAATCAGTGACACCGAGTCTACTAGAAAAGTGTAGTAATTATCTGAATAATATAGATATTAATTATTGATGGTATTTTGTACAATTGGGGTAGCTCTGGGTATTTATATAGAGGCGGTGCTTAGAAATATCGATGAGAAGACGGAAAAATCAGATTTTTTGTATGATTAAGAGACGGGAATGGTGCGATTTAGCGCTAGTTATTTCGTCATTGGTATTGCGTACTATTTGTTTTTCAATTGATTTTGCTTGATTTGTTCTACGATCTTGCTTACTTCGTTATTAGAAATAGTCTCGTGCTCATGATCGTTACGCATTCGCAGGGTCTTTATGGTGGTGCGAAGTTGGCAAACGTAATTTCGGCAATGGACGCACATGAGTAGGTGTACGGCTAACTTAAACCGATTATAGGCCGATAGATCCCTGTCTACATAATCATTGGCTTTATTAGTAACGTCTTTACAGTTGAGCATGGTTCATTTCCTTTGGCATCGAGCGATGGATTCTCTCACCTGACTTCGTGCTCGATGAAGTAGTACACGTGCATTAGACTCACTAATCTCTAAAACCTTACAAATCATATCCATATTTTGATCTTGCATGTCTCGTAAGGTCATTACCGATCTAGGCAGTGCCGGTAAGGCTTGTATAGCCTTGTCTAAACATGCCTTAAGTTGCTGGCTAGAAAGGATTTCTTCGGGTGAATTTATGTCCCAAGAGTGTGGTGGTTGGGTCCAGGAGCCTTTTTTATCGAAATAGGCGGGGTCCACCATCTCCTGATCATTGGGCGCGATTTCAGAAAAACTGAGCGAACGAGATTCGTGGCGTAATCGTGTCTTGGCATTATTACTAACTATGCGAATTAACCAGGTCTTCAAGCTTGATCTACGTTCGAATTTAGGTAATGCCTTAAATGCAGATATCCAGGCCTCTTGGACGACTTCTTCTGCCAGACTAGGTCCGATAATTGCTCGAGATACTTGAATTAATATACCTTGATAGGCGCGTACAACAATAGTATAGGCCGCCTCTTCTTGTTTTAAGAGGCGGGGTATAATTTCATCATCACTTGGCAGGCCTGAGTTCATGTGCGTAATTATTAATGTATTGATTAGGTCCAAAACGGTAAAGAATAGATTAACTAGCAAATTAATGCCATTTGTAACAATTGCATAAATAAAATGTCCAATCGGAATCTAGCAGTGTTTGCGGGCACAAATCTAGACGATTGATTTTGATGCATATTGTGCCGATATAGGCAGAAATGATCAAGTACTAGTTTACCGCTGCAGAAAATATCTCTAAGCTTAGCCTTAGAAGCTGTGACGTCAATGCCCTTGATTTAATTGTTGATTTTATGAAAGGATAGTAACACCTTATGTTAGAAACGCTTTCACATTTGGAAAACAGTGATTTTCCTAAGTTGCATCGTCGCGAAACTAGTACATTACAAGTCAATTTAGGATATCTGTGTAATCAGCAATGTACGCATTGTCATGTTGCTGCGGGTCCCAAGCGCACAGAAATCATGACGCGAGAGACCATTTTGCAGGTTATCGCCTATATTAAAGCGAGTGATATCCGTTGTTTGGATTTGACGGGTGGCGCGCCCGAAATGAATCCTCATTTTGAATTTTTGGTGAGCAGTGTCGCTAAATTAGGCATTAGGGTGATAGATCGTTGTAATCTGACCATATTAAAAGAACCGGGCCAGGAGAATCTCGTCAATTTTTTGGCAGAACACCGTGTTGAAGTAGTCGCTTCACTACCTTGTTACTTAGAAGAAAATGTAGATTCACAGCGTGGTAAAGGTGTGTTTTCGGATAGTATCGATGGCCTAAGGCAACTTAATCACGTTGGTTATGGAAAAGCGGATTCAGGACTCGAGCTTAACCTAGTCTATAATCCCTTGGGGCCGTATTTGCCACCGCCACAACAACAGTTGCGCGAAGATTATAAAAAATTACTCGGTGACAAGTTTGATGTCGAATTTAATGACCTCATGACCATTACCAATATGCCGATCCAACGTTTCGGTAGTACCTTATTATCGAAGGGCAAGTTCGATTCGTATATGGGTTTGCTAAAAGATTCCTATCAGCAGGCGAATCTGGCTAACGTGATGTGCCGAGACCTAATTAGTGTTGATTGGCAAGGGTATTTGTTTGACTGTGATTTTAATCAAATGTTGAAATTACCCATACGGAACAAACAAAACGGACAAAAAGTACATATTTGCGAGTTGTCCTCTCTGGATATCGTGGGAAACGAAATCGCGGTATTAGATCATTGTTATGCATGTACTGCAGGGCAGGGAAGTAGTTGTGGTGGTGCGTTGAGTTGAGTTGGGTATATTGTGCATGGTCGTCGATTCGATGTGTCAGGCTCCCATTCGTGAGGAATTATAGATGTCAGTTTTAAGTACGGTAAAAGATCGTTATGCACAAGGCGCGAATGAAGTTCAGCCGGAGCTCTGCTGCCCTGTAGACTACGATAAATCCTTATTGGCTATGTTGCCACAGGAAATAATTGACAAAGACTATGGCTGTGGTGATCCATCTCGTTATGTGAAGGAAGGCGATACCGTGCTGGATCTTGGTAGCGGTGGTGGAAAGATTTGTTATATGGCCGCGCAATTGGTCGGCGAAAAGGGTCATGTGATCGGGGTCGATATGACCGAAGATATGTTGGCCTTGGCGCGAAAGTACCAAGATGATATTGCCGCTAAACTGGGTGGACAACGAGTGACTTTTTATCGTGGACATATTCAGAATTTGGCGCTAAATCTGGATGCCGTAGACGAATACCTAAGCCAACATCCCGTCAATTCGGTTACCGATATGGAAAATTTGACCAAATGGAAAGAGCAACAATGTCATGCGAATCCACTTATTAAGGATAATTCCGTTGACCTGGTCATATCAAATTGTGTACTCAATCTAGTCGCAGAAGAAGACAAACAATTTTTAATCTCAGAGATCTTTCGAGTATTAAAACCCGGAGGCCGGGTAGCGATATCGGACATAGTGAGTGACGAAATCGTTCCGCAGAAACTAAGAGACGATGCGAAACTCTGGAGCGGCTGTATTTCCGGTGCCTTTCATGAAAAAGAGTTTTTAAACGCCTTTGTCGATGTGGGTTTTAATTCTGTAGCCTACGACAAATGGGATGCGCAAGCGTGGCAGGTCGTTGCCGGGATAGAATTTCGTTCGGTTACTCTGACCGCGGTGAAAGGCCACGGCCAAGCCTGTATCGACCGAGGGCATGCAGCGATTTATCTAGGCCCCTATGCATCGGTGAGTGACGATGAAGGTCATCTTTATCCTCGTGGTGAACGCATGGCAATCTGTGAGCGTACGTACAATTATTTATCAGAAGGGCCGCAATGCAAGGATTTTATTACCATCGCTCCAACACAGTTGCGAGACCCTGTAGACTGGTGTGCACCACCGGGTACACAACGACCCGCAAGCGAAACCAAGGGCGCCACGCACGGAAATAACGTAACAACGAATACCAGTTGTTGCTAACGACGAAGTTACATATATACCACGAATCACGAATTACGAATCAAACATGCTTTATCCGCGATCGCGAATAATGATATTCGCAAAGGCACCTGTACTCGGAAATGTCAAAACGAGACTGATTCCACACTATGGGGAGACCTATGCGACGGAATTACAGCGTGCCATGCTCTGGCATAATCTGTCGATTCTTTCGGAGGCCAATCTTTGTCCGCTAGAGCTTTGGTGTGCTCCCGATGCTGTAGACCCTTTCTTTGTGACCTGTAGAGCATCCTTTAAGCTTACTCTGCGGGTGCAAAGAGGCGAGAGTCTGGGGGATAAGATGGATGATGCATTTACGCAATTACTAACAGAGGCCGAAAGTGCGCTAGTCATAGGCGCCGATTGTCCAACTTTGCAAAAAAAAGATTATGTGATGGC
>JBGMRO010000116.1:4609-9319 GCA_048061555.1 Thiohalomonadales bacterium
TCAGGCTATTGCGATGGAATTACTATTATCGTCTTTGGCTTGTTTGCCTTGTGATGAATATGTTTTAGAAGTGCCTCGTTTTCCTGTTAATATTTCCAGGGCTTGTCGTATATTGACACTGGCACTATTTAATATTCTACCGTTGATTTGATTTTGTTTTTGACATTCCACTAAGGTCTTAGCGAGATCTTTCCACAGGGCCTTAATCGTATTCTCTTCTGTTTTATTGTGACATGTTGCAATGTAGTCTGCGATACCGCTTTTATCCATGGTGTATCCAGAATCGTCTAGTAGACAAAAAATGGACTTCTCAATAGCTTCGAGAGTGCCGGTATGTGAAATTTTTCTCTCTACCGATTTTTCGAATACAGGTAAATTATTATTGCTTAGTGCGGATTGCTCGTCTCTTAATGCCAGATGCAATTTATCAACATACTCAATAGCGTTTTGTAGTAGTCCCTTGATACCACCAGCGGTGGCGCTGGGCGTGCTCGAGTTATTTTTGTTTTTTTTAGTCATTGTATATACGTTCGAGGTTAGAGGATCAAGCTTACAAAAATATAAATAGTGGTGAGTGGATGGGGGATGTAAGTTACCATTCTTACCGACTTATCGCTACAACCAGTCAATACAGAAAGCCGTTACACTTACTCGGTAACTATTTTGTTTCGTAACCTATGCACTCATCGAACCCAGTTATATACTTAATCACTAGAGGGTGCAAATCAATTCGTCTAGCGATTGAGTACAAATTCCATTTCCAGGAATTTTTCTGCGGTACGCTGAGCATCTATTTGATAACTACCGTTCTCGATAGCTAATCTAAGTTGTTCAACTCTTTTTTGGTCCACTACGGGTATGCTTGATAATTGTTGTTCCACGGCCTGTAAACTTGCTGCTGAGCGTGTGATGTTGACAGTATCTGATGTCCCGACAGAAATCGCTGTCTTTTCCTCACGCAAGGTTTGCTGTTCTCCACCGTTTAGTTGTTTCGGAACAGACCCTTGTTTCAGGTCTGGTATTGTTGTTTTCCCGACTCCATTAATATCGATGGTCATAACGCCTCCTATGCATTCCTAAATTAAATATCGGACAATTAACTTAAAACTTAAAACTTAAAGCTAAAAACTGGTGAGCTGTAATTTACATTCTCACTTGTATCGTGCCCGATTTGGTTACTATTCCTTCAACGATCCGATGGGTCTTAGAATTTCTAACCCGGATCAATTCTCCTTCTGCGCCATCAGTCAGTGCCTTACCACTCATTATAACCTGAATTGAAGCGGTTGTAGCCTTAAGGATAACTTCTTGGCCACGAAATACGATATTCGCCGCCTTCAAATAGCGGGCTTTTATGGGTTTGCCTGCGCCCAAGGCACGTTTTAAGATCTTACCCAGGACATATTTATCTCTGGTAAAATAGGCTTGATTCGTTGAAGTCAGTTCGATTTTCGCAATCGCTATACTGTTCTTATCTATAATTTGCCCTTTAAGTAAGGGGTGTTTGCTGACCACAATATCCTTATATCGGGTAACTTGAATCGGAATGTAGACTTTCCATGGGCGTTTGCCATTACAACGTATTCCAACCGTGCTTTTACCACTCAGTGAACCGCTGCTGGGTAAAAATGCCGTAACCGAGCTATCACACTGATGCAGTCTCAGTCTCGAGTCTATTCTGTTTATGGTTAAATTATAATCTGAATCTGGGCTATCGATATGTTTAGAGACATACTCCTTTACCGCGGATATCAAGTCGGCATGATTTTGCCACTTGTAGGCAGCCTTTAGCCCACTAGATGCAAGAATAATGCTTACCATGACAAAAGCACATGCGACGCTTGTGAGTCGTTGTGAGCAAATTATTGAGGCCTTTTGCGGTATATCCTGCATTATTTTCACATTTTCCATTTGAAAGTAGCCAAATAAATGGCAATTCTATTTATTGTGAACATTTTGTGGTGACTCATTATCACTTTTAAGTGTTTTCACCAAAAATATTTGCGGTGAATGTCTCAGCCGTCTTTTTTGGCTTCACCCAAAATTCGAGCAATTACTGTACCAGTCACAACTCATTATTTTTCTGGTATAGCATTTATTCAAGATACATCGGTACTTGACGCTAATTCATATTGTCAATGAATAATTAGGAGTTACTCCCATGGCAAGTGTATTGGACGGTGTCGATCGACGCACCCAACTGGTTGGTGCAAATAGATTAGAGCTGTTGTTGTTTAGACTAAATGGACAACAACTGTACGGCATAAACGTCTTTAAAGTTCAGGAAGTCATTCGATGCCCGAAGCTTAATCGAATACCACACTCTGATTCGGCCATCATGGGCGTCGCGACGATGCGGGGTAAGACGATATCTATCATAGATTTAGCGTATGCGATGGGTGGGGCTCGCATGGATGAAGAATCTCTTGCTAGCGCCTTTGTGGTTATCGCGGACTATAATCGCAGTACGCAAGGTTTTTTGGTGCGTAGTGTTGATCGAATTGTGAATATGAACTGGGAAAAGATTCTTGCACCACCACCAGGTGCGGGCGGCTCGACCTACTTGACTGCAGTGACCGATGTCGAAAGCAAATTGGTAGAGATTATCGATGTAGAAAAAATATTGGCCGAATTGATGGGTACCGAGACTTCCGTTTCTGAGAAAATTGTCGAGGAAAAAGCCGAGGCGGTAGAGAACAAGTATCACATCCTCGTCGCCGACGACTCCATGGTTGCACGAAAACAAATACAGCGAACCTTAGACCAGCTAAATTTAAAAACCACGCTTGTCAAAGATGGTGAAGAGGCCTTGAATTATATGTTGGGGCTTGAAGAGTCTGGTGAACATGTATCGTTATTGATATCGGACATCGAAATGCCCAACATGGATGGTTATACTTTAACCACAGAGCTACGGAAACATCCAAAATTTGGCGAACTATATATCATTCTACATACCTCACTAAGCGGCGTCTTTAATCAAGCGATGGTAAAAAAAGTGGGTGCAGATGCGTTCATTGCCAAGTTTTCACCGGATGAACTCGCAGGTGCGACAATCAAGGGATTAGAGGTTAAGTTTGGAGAAAACGGTGCAATCTGAAAAAAAATCGCTAGATAATTACCAAGCACCATCAATTTTACCCAGAGAATTCGATGACTTTCGTTCTTATCTTGAGCAACATTCAGGCATCGTGCTAAGCGACAATAAAGGGTATTTAGTCGCGAGCCGATTAAGTCAATTGATGATTCAATACAAGATCGAATCCTTTGCGGATTTGATCGCACGCATTAAAAGTGATGCAAGCTTGAGTAAACGCACACTTGATGCGATGACCACGAATGAAACCTCCTGGTTTCGCGATAATTACCCTTATGATCTACTGCAAAAAGAATTGTTACCTATTTTAGTAAAATCTAAGTTACCTCGCATTCGAATATGGTCTGCCGCTTGCTCGACAGGCCAAGAGCCCTATTCCATGCGGATTATTATCGAAGAATATCTAAGCAAAAATCCGGGCCTTTATTCAAAGGAAAATATAGAAATCATGGGTACGGATATATCCAGTCGGGCATTAGGTATTGCGAAACAAGGTAGTTACGATAGCGCAATGGCTGCACGAGGGTTGTTACCGGAAAGAAAACAACGATTTTTTATACAGCAAAACGAGTCATGGCAAGTTCGGGATGAACTCAAAAATGCCATCTCGTTCCGTGAATTAAATTTAAAACAAAGTTTTACGTCGCTTGGAAAATTTGACATTATTTTTTGTAGAAATGTACTTATTTATTTTTCTGCCGAACTTAAGAAAGATGTCTTGCAAAGGATGGCTAAGGCGCTTAATCCTGGTGGCTACTTAATCGTGGGTGGTTCGGAATCGGTGAATGGGTATTGTGAAGATTTCGACTTAGTCAGTTGGAATGGCGGCGTTATTTATCGTCTCAAGAAAGATTTTACGAGTGTTTTTTAGTCTATACCCAAAGCGTTTGAGATTTAGGTGTTTAGTGTCTGTCATATTTTATCCATAGCGAGGCGAAATGACGCGTAATAGTCGGCCTATTGCAAGGAATTTCAACGACGCTATGAATAAAATAGGACGGCAATAAAGCCTAAATCTTAGACGTTTTGGGTATATAACCCGCATGACACTAGTTATGGCCAAAATTTCTTTTTTTTGCATAGACCCGATGTGCTTCTGGCAAGTGGTCCGATATAAAGGTCACCTGCTGCAAAACCCAACTATTATTTTCTCTACGGCCATTAACAATTAACGTCCCTTCCCCTGAAGTACCCGATACAGAAATAACGAATTTAGCCAATCCGCGTGCGATGTCGGTAGAATTAAAAACCGCGTCTTTGATGTTTTCCCCTAATTGAACGATGACTTGTGGGTCTTCTTTTGCTAACGACAATGCCTGCTGATAGATGCTGTAGGATTTTGGTATAAATACATAGGAGGTCATGAATAACCCGAGCATCCCGGCTGTTATTAAGAGAGGAGTTCCTTTTTTGATGAATGTCGTCAAAACAAACGAGTGCTGTTTTGTAGTGGGTATATTTCCTGTAAGCATATCTAACGATTTCCATATCGACGGTTGCGCCTATTCTATTTAACAATATAAATAGTTAGTGTCCATCCACAAACGGTCTATTTCAGCAATATCTTCGTTGTGCCGATTTTTTAAATGCTCACATATTAGTATATGCTGCGC